>DQBD01000105.1:0-202 GCA_003526065.1 Gammaproteobacteria bacterium
GCTGTGCTTGCCGGCGCCGCCGGGCGGCGCGGCTTCGGTGGGCGGCTGCATTAGAATCAACGGTCACATCCCCTGGCGGCACCCATGGTAGCCGCCGTCGCCCGCCCAGCCGCCGCATCATCATGTTCAACAGCCTGTCCGAACGCCTGGAAACCACGGTCCGCCGCCTGCGCGGCCAGGCCTACCTCACCGACGAGAACAT
>DQBD01000105.1:460-662 GCA_003526065.1 Gammaproteobacteria bacterium
TGGCGCTGCTGGAGGCCGACGTGGCACTGCCGGTGGTGCGCGGCTTCATCGAACAGGTGCGCCAGGACGCCGTCGGGCGTGAAATCGGCAAGAGCCTCAACCCCGGCCAGTTGCTGGTCAAGCTGGTACACGACCGGCTGATCTCGCTCATGGGCAGTGCCAATGAGGCACTGAACCTGGCCGGCGCGCCGCCGGTGGTGAT
>DQBD01000105.1:1019-1150 GCA_003526065.1 Gammaproteobacteria bacterium
GGCCGCCATCGAACAGCTGCGCGTGCTGGCCGAGCAGGTCGGCGTGCAGTTCCAGCCGAGCGACACCCGCCAGAAGCCGGTCGACATCGCCGCCGGGGCGGTGGCCGAAGCGCGCCGGCGCGCCATCGACG
>DQBD01000105.1:1454-1618 GCA_003526065.1 Gammaproteobacteria bacterium
CGCCGGCCGGCTGCACATCGACGCCGACATGATGGCCGAAATCAAGGCCATCCACGGCGCGGTGCAGCCGCTCGAGACGCTGTTCGTGGTCGACTCCATGACCGGACAGGACGCCGTCAACACCGCCAAGGCCTTCCACGAGGCGCTGCCGCTGACCGGCGTGG
>DQBD01000105.1:1994-3590 GCA_003526065.1 Gammaproteobacteria bacterium
GCGCATCCTGGGCATGGGCGACGTGGTGACCCTGGTCGAGGATGTACAGCGCAACCTCGACCAGACCCAGGCGGCGCGCCTGGAAGACAAGCTGCGTCGCGGCAAGGGCTTCGACTTCAACGACTTCCGTGACCAGCTCAAGATGGTCAAGGGCATGGGCGGGCTCGGCAGCCTGCTCGACAAGCTGCCGGGCATGAACGGCCTGAACGCACAGGCCCGCGAACAGATCGCCGACGGCCGCCAGCTCGGCCGCATCGAGGCCATCATCAACTCCATGACCGCCAAGGAACGGCGCTTCCCGGACCTGATCAACGGTTCGCGCAAGCGGCGCATCGCCGCCGGCGCCGGGGTACAGATCCAGGACGTCAACCGGCTGATCAAGCAGTTCGAGCAAAGCCAGAAGATGATGAAGAAACTCAGCCGGCCCGGCGGCATGAAGAAGATGATGCGGGGAATGGGCGGCATGCGCGGCCTGCCACCGGGCCGCGGCTGAGGCGCACCACACCCCCAAGCAGCGCACTTGCGACGCCGTCGCTTGAGTTCGCCGCCATCGGTCAATACAATTCGCGGTTCGCTGCGGCCGACCGATCAAGGCCGGCGCCTTCCAGAACCCTTTAAGGAATAACCCATGGTCACCATTCGCCTTGCCCGTGGCGGTGCCAAGAAGCGGCCGTTCTATCGCGTGGTCGTGACCGACAGCCGCAATCCGCGCGACGGTCGGTTCATCGAGCAGATCGGCTTTTTCAACCCGATCGCCCAGGCCAGCGAACAGCCCGTGCGGCTGGACCTGGACCGTGTCGATTACTGGCTGGGCGTCGGCGCCAAGGCCAGCGACCGCGTCTCGGCCCTGGTCAAGCAGTACCGCAAGACCGCTGCTGCCGAAGCAACCGAAGCTGCCGCCTGATTCGAACGCCGACACGGTCGTCCTGGGGCGGATCGGCGCCCCGCACGGCATACGCGGCTGGTCGCAGGTGTGGTCCTACGCGGACCCGCCACAGGGACTGCTCAGACACCGCCAGTTCACCGCGGTGCGGCACGGACAGACCCGCACGCTGACCATTGCCGACAGCCGGATGCAGGACGATCGCCTGCGGGTGCGCTTCGACGGCGTCGAGGATCGCGACGCGGCAGCACTGCTGACCGGCTTCGAGTTGAGTGTGCCGCGCGCGGCACTGCAGCCACCGCCGGCCGGCAGCTGGTATTGGCACGACCTGGTGGGGCTGAGCGTGGTGGCCGTGGACGGCATGGCACTGGGGCGGGTGGAACGATTGATCGAGACCGGCGCGCACGACGTGCTGGTGGTGACTGGGGAACGCGAGCGGCTGATCCCGTTCGTGCATCCGCAGATTGTGAAACGGGTCGATCTCGATGCCGGCCGCATCGACGTCGACTGGGACGCGGAGTACTGAGCGCCGGTGCGCATCGACGTCGTCACGCTGTTTCCGGAACTGGTGGAAACGGTGAGCCGGTGCGGCGTGGTGGGGCGGGCGATCGGCGCCGGCATCGCCAGCCTGCACCTGTGGCAGTTGCGCGACTTCGCCACCGATCGGCACCGCACGGTGGACGATGCACCGTTCGGCGGCGGCCCCGGCATGG
>DQBD01000220.1 GCA_003526065.1 Gammaproteobacteria bacterium
TTCTTCGAGGCGTTCGAACTCCACTTGGGATCGCTGTTGCGCGCATCCTTGTCGGCATACCACACCCCATCGGCGCTGCCGTGGTTGCCCGAATCATCCTCGCATTCCAAAGGATGACTGTCGGCGCCGCCTTCCAGGCTCTGCCAGCGCGCCGAGGTCCAGCCGCGCTCGCCGAAAAAGCCCCAGTCCTTGCGCCACATCGCCGCATGGTCGAAGAAGCGGCCGCCGCTTGCCAGCGGCGCGAGGGAGGCCTTGCAGTAGTTCTGGCTGATGGGGATCCACTGGTCGGTGGAGCACGACGGCGGCGTGCTGCCGGTCGTCCAGTAGATGCGGCTGAACGAGCAGTCGCCACTATAGGTCGTAGCCGGATCATAGACCGCCGGGATGGTGACCGTCGTGTTCATGCTGCCCGAGGTGTCGACGATGAACAGGATGTTGGGCTGGGTGCCTTCGGTGCTGGTGGTGACATAGACTTCGGTGTCGTCGGCGAGCGCCAGCGGAGCATGGATGAGCAACGCCGCCAGCCCGGCGCCCAGAAAGGCCGTGAGGCGTTTGGCGAGTTTGTTTTTGTCGGTTGTCATGAGAAGACTCTCCCGCACCGGGCGGCGCTATTTCACGAGGCGGAGCACGCGTTCGCTTTTGATGTCGAAGATCACAGTGGCGGCCTGCCCATCCAGGGCGCGCAGCGGCATGCGGGGCCGCGGACGGCCGTTGACGATGATCACCACCGGACCATCGACGCGGAAGGTGCGCGGCGCGCAGCCTCGACCCTCGCAGGGCGGCGGGAAGGCGGTTAGATCGCCGCGTCCGCTGTCATCGACCCGAATCTCGATCCGGTTGGCTTCGACCGCGTCTTCCAGAAACACCATCGGGCCCCTGATGTCCGCATGGACGGGCGCGGCGAGCCACAGGCCGATCGCGATCAGGGCCGCCAGGAGTTTGCGCAGCCATGGGAAGCGCGAGCGAGGGGGAGCCAGGGTGAGCAGATGCATGGCCGATCCTCCGGTTTCAGTTGTTGCTCGCTGCCGCCGGGGCGATGCGAAAAACGCCCTGGGCGGTGACGGCGGAGAGATTGACACCGCTGCTCCCGGTGGTGCCGGTGCCTTGAATCAGAAAGTGATACGCGGCGAACTGGCTTTGCGCACCGAGTGAATAGCCGGCAATGTTCGAGGCATCGCCGAGATAGGTGGTGCTGGCGCTTGCGGTGACGGGAATGGTGCCCAATGCCTGAGTGCGGCTGACCGGTGTGGTACTGGCCAGCGCAGCGGAAAGATGACCCACATCGCTCATGGCGCCCTCGATGGCACTTTCGGCGCCCTGAAAGCTCATGGTCTGGAACTGGGCGGTGGCGGCGATCCGCTGTTCGGTCGTGGCGGTTCCCAGGGTCATGGTCGCGAGCAGCGTGATGACGGCGAGCATGATGAGCGCGACCACGAGCACCATGCCGCGCTGGCCGTGGGGGATCGACGAGGTGGATGTCGTGGTCATGGGGGTCTCCCTACAGGTCGCGGCGGTTGCGCACGTTGGCAGACGCGGTGAACACGCGCCGCAGCCGCTGGTCGTTTGGATAGGTGAGGGTGGCACCGGAGGTGCCGGCCTTGGCGACGCTCTGATCGAGCAGGGTGTACGTGGCGGTATCGGCGGCTTCGAGCACCGGATCGCGCGAGGCGGCGAGCAGCGCGACACGGACGGCGACCACCTGGCTCCAGTCGGTGACGTTCGCTGCCGCGCGGTAGCGGATGGCATCGGTGCCGCTGCGTTCGCCATACAGCACGCGCAGCCGTTCCACGCCTTCCACAAGCTCCTGGGCTGCCTGATTCTGGCGGCTGGTGTCGAGTCGGTAGAGCGAGAAGATGGCACTGCCGTCGGCGGCATCGCGTCCGCTGTCGCGCACGAAATAGACCCAGCTGTTGAACCGCATTGCCTGAGCCGCATTCAAGCCGGTGGTGTTGGTGTAGGCCTTGCTGAGCGTGGTCTGGGTATTGTCTGCGATGGAATAGACGAGCGTGAGCCCGCCGGTGACCGACGTGATGCGAATCAGGTCGGCCGCGGTGCAATCGGCGATGATGGCCATTTCCCCCGCCGTGAGATTGTCGGGATTACTGGCCAGCGGAACATTGGCCGAGGCGCTGCTCATGGCGCTGGCGAGGTTGCTGACCGAGCGCGAGCCACCCTGGATCTGCAGCACATCGCTGCCGGCCAAGGGAACGGCGCCGACCCAGTTGATGGGAATACGGCCGCCGGTCCAGCTGCCACCCGTGGTGACCGAGAAACCCAGGATGGCGCTGGTGGCGAGGGTGGTGGTGGGGGCGTTCCGGGCGAGCACGTTGGCGGCGACGCGATTGGCGTCGGCGCAGCCCTGAAAGGCCGCCATGCGCAGATTTCCGCTCAGTTCATTGAGCGCAAAGCGGCCGGTCTGTTCGATCTCGCTCACGCCGCTGCCCAGCCGGCTGGTTTGCTGGTTGCCCAGATAGAGTTGCAGGACGCCCGTAAGCAGGAACAGGCTCACGAGAATGGCGACCATGATCTCCACCAGGGAGAAGCCGGCCATGCGTCGTCGGGGGAAGGCAGGCTGCGTGTTCATGGATCGTTGATCAGCACGTTGAGCGCGGCAGTCTGATTTGCCGGCGCTTCGGTATTGGTGTCCAGATCCTGCCAGGTAATGGCCAGGCTGAAGATCAGCCCATTGCGGGTCACCGTGCCGCGTGCGCGGGGGAGCTGGCCCAGCGCCAGGCCCCACTGCCGAATGTCCAGATTGGCCTGCTGGGCCGGGGTGCAGGCATTCGCGGCACAGTCGGGATCGGCCGGGAGACCGGATTGCCAGCCGCTGGTCGTGGTGTTGATGTCGATGGCGCTGTAGCGGCCATCACCGATCCCCTGGGGATTGGTGCGCATCCGGTCGGTCATGTCGGTCAGCAGGGCTGTGGCCTGGGCGCGCAGGTAGGCGCCCTGGTGATAGCGCAGACCACTGAGCTGCATCCCCGCCACGCCGAGCAGGCCGATGGAGAGCAGTACGACGGCGATCAGCACCTCGATCAGGGTGAAGCCGCGCGCCGGCGCGTGACGCAAACGGTTCATGGACATGTGGCATCCCCTCCGCTCAGGACCTGAGGGATCTGGTTGGCATTGGTATCCACGGGGCGCACCACCTTGCCGATTGTATTGACGCCCAGGGTGCGCGCGCGGGTGGCGCCACGCGCGTCGCACAGGACGAAGGTGCCGGTCGAGGCCGGCAGTCCGCGGGCGTCAAACCGGATGAAGCCCGCATTCGTGAATCCGGTGGTCCGCAGGGTCATGCCGCCGGGCAGGGCCGGATGGCTGGCCAGGAGCAGTTCTGCCGCCGCGCGGGCGCCATTGCCGTTGGTGTCGGCGAACAGGATCCAGCCGCCTTCCCACTGCGCCGCTGCGCTGGTGCGGCAAAGACTGCCGTCGACGCTGCTGCACAGGCTGACCCAGCTGCGCCGTGCCACCGCTTCGCCGCGGGCTCGGGTGAGCCCGGCGTTGAGCGCATTGCTCTGGGCAGTGAGACGGTTGTTGCGCAGCGTGTCGGCGAGCGGCGGCCCGCCCACGACGGCGAGGGTTACAATCACGGCCACGGTGATCATGAGTTCGATCAGGCTGAGGCCGCGGTTGCGCGGCATGTTCATGGACAGATCTCCCGGATCTCGTCTTTGCGTTCTTCTGTTGCGGTTGACGGCGTCGAGCCGCCAAGCTGAAGTCGCCGCGCGATGAGCGGTTAAAACAGCAGATGAGCGGCAAATGCGGGGCTGTGGATGATCCGGGAGGCGGATGTGGAAACGGTGACAGTGATCGGGTCGGGAATCGTGGGCTTGACCACGGCCTGGGCGCTGAGCGAGGCCGGGATGGCCGTGCGACTGCTGGACCGCATGGCCTTGGGGCGTGAAGCCTCGTGGGCGGGCGGTGGAATCCTTTGCCCATTGCACCCCTGGCGCTATCCCGATGCGGTGCAGGCCTTGGCTTGGCGCGCCGCGGTCGCTTATCCCGAACTGGCCAGCGGGTTGGCCGAACGAACCGGTATCGATCCGGAATGGACGCGGAGCGGCCTGCTCGTTCTGGATGGCGATGCAGGGGCTGCCCGGATCTGGAGCCAGCGCTGGAATCAGCCGGTCGAGTTCGGTTCACCGCGTGAGCTGGCGGCGTGGGAACCCGCACTCACGCCCACCGAGGGGTCCGTCGTGCGCTTGCCGCAGGCGGCCCAGGTGCGCAATCCGCGGCTGCTTCAGGCGCTGTCCGGTGCCTTGCGCGCGCGCGGCGTGACCATCCGCGAACATTGCACGGTTCACGGCTTGCGCGTGGCGGCCGGGCGGGTCATCGCCCTCGACACCGGGGAAGGACGGGTGTCCACCGATGGGCCGGTCGTGGTGGCGGCGGGTGCCTGGAGCGCTGATCTGGTGGCCCCTTTGGGGGCGCCGGTGCCGATCGCGCCCGTGAAGGGGCAGATGCTGTTGTTCGAGGCCGCGCCTGGCTTGATCGGACATGTCGTGCTCAAGGGGGATCGCTATGCCCTTGCGCGCCGCGACGGTCGGGTTCTGTTCGGCAGTACCGTGGAGTCGGCTGGCTTCGACAAGCAGCCCGATCCCGCCATCGGGCAGCAGCTGCGCGAGGCGGCGGTGGCGTTGATTCCCGCCTTGGCCGAGGCCCATCTGGCCGCCCACTGGGCCGGTCTGCGTCCCGGCTCGCCGGATGGGATTCCGATCATCGGACGACACCCACAGGTCGCCAACCTGTGGCTCAACGCGGGGCATTACCGCAACGGCGTCCTGCTTGCACCGGCATCGGCCGAGCTGCTGGCCGATCTCCTGCAGGGTCGCCGTCCGGCGCTGGATCCTGCGCTGATCGATCGCGCCCACCG
>DQBD01000084.1:0-2020 GCA_003526065.1 Gammaproteobacteria bacterium
GGGCCGGCGGCTACGTGGCCATCGGGGCGCAGGTGGCGACGGCTGATGATGCGTCCGCCCACCGGGCCGCCGAACAGACCGCCCATGACGATGCCGGCCATGGCAGCCGTGATTGCCACCACGGTGGCGCCGTTGACGCCCGCCTGCTCGAACAGCGGGGCGAACGCCAGGCCGGTGGCCGGGCCGCCGGTGAGGGTGGTCGAGCCGGCCAGCACGCCGAACAGCGGTGGCAGGCCCATGAGCGCCGCCAGGCCGGCGCCGAGCAGGTTCTGCGCCAGGGCGGCGCTGGTTGCCAGCACCAGAAACAGCGCCACCTGCACGCCGCCGATACGCAGCAGGCGCACGCTGGCGCCGAAGCCGATGGTGGTGAAAAACGCCACCATCAAGGGTGTCTGCAGCGAGGTGTCGAACTGCACCACGGACTGCCCGTCCAGGCGCAACACGCTGATCAGCAGTGCCACCACCAGTCCGCCGAGCACCGGCTCGGGCAGGTCGTAGCGGGCCAGCACCGGAAACCAGCGCCGCAGGCCCTGGCCGATGGCCACCGCCAGGGCGGCCAGCGCCAGGGTCTGCATCATGCCCAGTTCGAGCATGTTCAGGCCGCCTGCAGGCGCTCGCCGGCGCGCTGCGGTTGTGCCTGGCCGGCGCGCATCAGCAGCTGTCCGTTGACCACGGTGGCGGCGATGCCGCGGGCATCCGACACCAGGCGGCGGCGTCCGCCGGGCAGGTCGAACACCGCCCGCGCCAGCCGGTCCGAGCCGACGGTGGCCGGGTCGAACACGGCGATGTCCGCCTTCAGGCCCGTTGCCAGGCGGCCGCGATCGGCGATGCCGAACACCCGCGCCGGGTCGGTGGTCAGGCGCTGCACGGCCCGTTCCAGGGACATGGCGCCGCGCTCGCGCACCCAGGTGCCGAGCAGCCAGGTGGCGTAGCCGACGTCGCAGATCTGGTCGACATGGGCGCCGCCGTCGGAGGCGCCGATCAGGGTGCGGGGGTCGTTGATGATCTGGGCCACCACGTCGAGGTCGATGTTGGAAATCGTGTACAAGAACCGTGCCGCCAGGTCGTCGGCGAGGGCGATGTCGAGAAACGTGTCGAGCCCGTCCTGGCTGCGTTCGGCGGCGATGTCGGCGACCGTGCGGCCGACCAGTGCCTGCAGGGCCGAATTTTGCACCTGTTGCACCTCCAGCCGCGTCCAGTCGCCGGAAAAGGCGCCCGGCTGCGTGAGTTCCGCGCGCAGTGCGTCGCGAAACGCGCGGTCGCGGTAGGCGGTGGCCAGGCGCGCGGTGCCGGTGTTGAACAGCGGTGCGAAGGTCGCGCGGTCGGCGAAGATGAACGGGTTGGTCATCTCCAGCTGGGTCAGAAACGGCCGGCAGGACACCTGCGGCACCGCGCCCATCTGTGTCAGCCAGTCGGTTTCCTCCAGCGTCTGCAGGGCGCGCCGTGGGTTGCCGACCGGCACCAGCAGGAAGGTCCAGGTCAGCGGGCGCCCGCTTTCCTGCAGCAGGAACCGCAGCAGGTCCTGCTGCTCTTCGTTCAGCGCGCCGCCGACGCCGCCCATGGCGATCTGGATGGTGCCGCGGCCGAGGTCGCGCAGCACGTGGCACAGGGCCTTCAGCTCGTCGCGGCTGGCCAGGCGCGCGGCCAGCGGCTTGCCGCCGTGGCCGATGTGCTGCGCCAGTACCGTGGTGCTGAAGCCGAGCGCGCCGGCCTGCATGGCCTCGTGCAGGTGCGCGGCCATCTGGGCGATTTCGCTGGCGTTGGCGCCGCGCGCGCCCGAGTCCGTGCCCATCACGTAATGGCGCAGCGCCGCCAGCGGCAGCAGGAAACCGGCGTTCAGGCCCAGGCCACCCCCGGCCACGGCTGTCATGAACTCGGCAAACGTCTCCCACTGCCAGCGGATGCCGGTACGCAGCACCTCGGCCGGCATGGCCTCGACGTTGACCAGGTCCATCATGGCCATCTCGCGCGCCGCCGGGCGGCACGGCGCGATGCCGACGCCGCAGTTGCCCATGACCAC
>DQBD01000084.1:2257-4635 GCA_003526065.1 Gammaproteobacteria bacterium
GACGTGACGCCGTGCCAGGCGCTGCTGCTGAGCATGGGGTCCCAGCACCACTGGGCGTCGTAATGGGTGTGCGGGTCGATGAAGCCGGGCGACACCACCAGCCCGCTGGCGTCCAGCGTGTCGCGGGCGGCACCCAGGTTGTCGCCGATGGCCGCGATGCGGTCGCCCTGAATGGCCAGGTCGGCACGGCGGGCCGGGGCGCCGGTGCCGTCGACGACGGTGCCGCCGTGGATCAGTAGGTCATGCGTCATGGGTTTCTCCTCGCCGAAGTGTTGTGTGTAACGTGCACGGCGAGCCGCAGCGTCCCTGAAACGGCGGGCCGGCGGCCATCATTCCGCCGGCCGACCGGGCGGTCAAGGCGCTTGAGTGCGCGGTCGGCAGGGGCGACACTCGGTGTCGATAACCACAAGAGAGGAGCGCCGCCATGACCGACAGCCAACCGATCGTGATCGAGTTTTTCCACGACTGCCTTTCGGCCTGGTGCTACAAGGCGTCGGAGCGGCTGCGGGCGTTCGCCGCCGCCCATCCGGACGTGCACATGGTGCAGCGCTGTTTTCCGCTGGCGGTGTCGCCCATGCTGTTCAACCGCCAGTTGTATACCGACAAGCGCGAGGCCAAGCGCGACGTGGTGATGGTGCACTGGGCGGACGCGCGCGCGTTCGAGCCGGACCCGCGCATCGACTGCGAGCTGATGATGACGCGCGATTTCGACTACCCGTACTCGTTGCCGAACCAGCTTGGCGCCAAGGCGGCCGAGATGCAGGGCGGTCAGCGCGCACACTGGGATTTTTTCGACCGGGTGCAGCGCGCGCATCTGACCGAGTGCCGCAACATCGCCGACTACGATGTGCTGCGCAGCTGCGCCGAGGACATCGGCCTCGACGGCGCGCGCTGGCAGCACGACGTGTTCGGCGAGCATGCCCGCACGTTGCTGGCGGGCGACATCGACCGCGCCGCCCGCTACGGCATCCTGCGCATTCCGGCGCTGGTGGCGGACGGTCGCCACGTGCTCGGCGGCATTCCCCGCTCGACGCTGGGCCATTGCCTGCGCGAGGACGCCATCGACACGTTCTACGACGATATCAAGCGCCGGCGCATGCTCGGTTACGGCCTGCCGCCGGCGGAGTGAGCATCGGCGGCGTCTCGCCGCGGGGAAGCGCTGATTGATTCGGCGCCTCCCGTCTCCTTGCAGGAATCGAGCACGCCGTGCGGGGTTCCCGGAGCCGGGCGCGGGCGTGTGCCACGCCGAGGCGAGCTGAAAAATGCCGTCCTTGGCATTTTTCAGCATTCTCTAGCGCGTCAACGCCTTGTGCAGCTTGCCGACCACCCGCAGGCGCAGGTCGGAATCCGCGAAGGTGCGGCAGGCCAGGGCGTAACCGTCGCGTTCTTCCTGCTCGGTGACCTGGGCGCGGCTCATCTTGCGCGTGTGGTAGTCGCCGTCGAGCACCTGGACCTTGCACACGCCGCAGCCACCGCCATAGCAGCCGGCGGGGATGCCCTTGCGGCCGAGCCGGGTCATGCCGTGCAGCAGCGACTGTTCGGTGGTGCAGGTGTAGGTCTCGCCGCTGTCGACGATGTGAATGGCGTATTGAGTCATGTAACGGGCCGTCGGGGCGGGGGGTTGTCGATTAAAATGCCGGTTTTGAATCCAGCAACCCAGGCAGGGCCATGGCATACGAAAAGATCATTGTACCGACCGACGGCACGCGCATTACGGCCAACGCCGACAACTCCCTGAACGTGCCGGACCGGCCGATCATCCCGTTCATCGAGGGTGACGGCATCGGTATCGACGTGACCCCGCCGATGATCGAGGTGCTGGATGCCGCCGTCGCCAAGGCCTACGGCGGCAAGCGCTCGATCGCCTGGATGGAGGTCTACGCCGGCGAGAAGGCGGTGGCCACCTACGGCGGTGACACCTGGATGCCGGCCGAGACGCTGGACGCCATGCGTGAGTTCCTGGTCGGCATCAAGGGGCCGTTGACCACGCCGGTGGGTGGTGGCGTGCGCTCCCTGAACGTGGCGCTGCGCCAGGAGCTGGACCTGTATGTGTGTCTGCGTCCGGTGCGCTACTACACCGGCACGCCAAGCCCCATCAAGCGTCCGGAGGACACCGACATGGTGATCTTCCGCGAGAACTCCGAGGACATCTACGCCGGCATCGAGTGGGCGGCGCAGTCCGCCGAGGCGCGCAAGGTGATCGAGTTCCTGACCAAGGACATGGGCGTCAAGAAGATCCGCTTCCCGGAGACCTCCGGCATCGGCATCAAGCCGGTGTCCGAGGAGGGCACCCGGCGCCTGGTGCGCAAGGCCATCCAGTACGCCATCGACAACGACCGCCCGTCGGTCACGCTGGTGCACAAGGGCAACATCATGAA
>DQBD01000084.1:4877-5133 GCA_003526065.1 Gammaproteobacteria bacterium
ACATCATGAAGTTCACGGAAGGTGCCTTCCGTGACTGGGGCTACCAGCTCGCCAAGGACGAGTTCGGCGCGGTCGAGGTCGACGGTGGGCCGTGGTGCAGCTTCAAGAACCCGCGCACGGGCAAGGACATCGTGGTCAAGGACGCCATTGCCGATGCGTTCCTGCAGCAGATTCTCACCCGTCCGCGCGACTACAGCGTGATTGCCACGCTGAACCTGAACGGCGATTACGTCTCCGACGCGCTGGCGGCGCAGGT
>DQBD01000110.1:0-190 GCA_003526065.1 Gammaproteobacteria bacterium
GCCAGCCTGCTGGCGGCCGAGGCGCTGCTGCACGGCAGCGGCCTGCCCGGGGTGGTGCTGCGGCCCGGTGGCCTGTACGGCGCCGGCGAAGGACCGCTGCTGCGCAGCCTGCGTGAGGGGCGGGCGGTGTGCCCGGCCGGCGCGCCGCGCTGGACCAACCGCATGCACCGTGACGACGCGGCGCGTGCCA
>DQBD01000110.1:445-2801 GCA_003526065.1 Gammaproteobacteria bacterium
GTGTGCTCTTCCGATCTCGTGACGACGCGGCGCGTGCCGTCGTGTATCTGCTGCATTTGCCCGACCCGCAGCCGCTGTACCTGGGTGTGGACTGCGCGCCGGCCGATCAGGGCACCGTGCTGCGCGAGCTGGCCGCGCTGTACGGTCTGCCGCCACCACCGACGCGGTCCGTGCCGCCGCCACGGGTCAACCGCCGCTGCTGCAATGCCCGCCTGCTGGCCACGGGTTTCCGATTGCTGTACCCGAGCTTCCTGGACGGTTACCGGGCACTGGCGGCGGCAACCGGTGCGGTGACGGGTCAGCGCTAGGGCGCTGCTAGAATCGTCAGCCGGTGCGGTTCGGCAATGCCGGCCGCTGTTTTCTTGTCTTCCGCCCGCGTCTACCCGGAGCCTTGCACGATGCAGTTCGACCTGACCCGCCAAGCCGCTCACGAACAGTCCGCCGGGTGCGTCGCGGTGGGCGTGTTCGCCTCCCAGGCGCTGTCGCCGTCGGCCAAGCTGATCGACAAGGCCAGCGGCGGCGCCATCAGCGCCGCGGTCAAGGCCGGTGACATGACCGGCGCGCTGGGCGACACGCTGTTGCTGCGCGGTTTGCGCGGCGTGAAGGCCGAGCGCGTGCTGCTGGTCGGCTGTGGCAAGGCGGGCGACATCGACGCCGCCGCCTACCAGCGCATCGTCGGCGCCGCGGCGACGGCCGTGGGCAGGCTTCACGGCACCGTGGCCGGCCTTTACCTGACCGAGCTGACCGTTGCCGGCCACGACGAGCCGTTGCGCGTGCGCACGGCGGTGACCGCAGCCGACCACGCGCTGTATCGCTTCACCGACTACAAGGAGAAGCCGTCGAAGCGGCACCTGAAGTCAGTGCTGATCGCCGGCGGCGCGCGGCAGACCAAGAAGCTGCAGGCAGCGCTGGCGCAGGGCGTGGCCCTGGCGCAGGGCGTGGCACTGGCGCGCGATCTGGGCAACCAGCCGGCCAACGTGTGCACGCCGACATACCTCGCCGAGCAGGCCCAGGCCCTGGCCAAGGCGCACAAGCTCGAACTCGAGGTGCTCGAAGAGGCGCAGATGCGCGAGCTGGGCATGGGCGCCCTGCTGGCGGTGGCGCGCGGCAGCCGCCAGCCGCCGAAGCTGATTGTCCTCAAGTACCGCGGCGGCAAGCCCAAGGCGGCGCCGGTGGTGCTGGTCGGCAAGGGCGTGACCTTCGACTCGGGCGGCATCTCCATCAAGCCCAGCGCGGCCATGGATGAGATGAAGTTCGACATGTGCGGTGCCGCCTCGGTGCTGGGTACGGTCAAGGCGGCGGCCCTGGCGCAGCTGCCGGTGAACCTGATCGGCGTGGTGCCGGCCGCCGAGAACCTGCCCGACGGCAATGCCGTCAAGCCCGGCGACATCGTCAAGACCATGGCCGGCAAGACGGTGGAGATTCTCAACACCGACGCCGAGGGCCGCCTGCTGCTGTGTGATGCCCTGACCTACTGCGCGCGCTTCAAGCCGGACGCGGTGATCGACATCGCCACCCTGACCGGCGCCTGTGTGGTGGCGCTGGGCGCGCACGCCCACGGCCTGCTGGGCAACGACCAGAAGCTGATGGACGCGCTGCTGACGGCCGGTGGCACGGTGCACGACCGGGCCTGGCAGCTGCCGCTGTGGCGCGAGTACCGGGAACAGCTCAAGAGCCCGTTCGCCGACCTGCCGAACGTGGCCGGGCGCGAGGCGGGCACCATCACCGCCGCGGCCTTCCTGTCCGCGTTCACGGACGGTCTGCGCTGGGCGCACCTGGACATCGCCGGCACCGCCTGGAAGTCCGGCAAGGACAAGTCGGCCACCGGCCGGCCGGTGGGGCTGCTGGCGCAGTACCTGATCGACCGCGCCGGCGGCTGATGGCGGAAATCGATTTCTACGTGCTCGACGGCGACCCGCCGCCGGAGCCGCAGCAGTTCGTCTGCCGTCTGCTCGACACCGTCTATCGGCGCGGCGCCGAAGTGCACGTGCACGTGGCCGACGAGGCGGCGGCGCACCGCCTGGACGAGCAGCTGTGGACGTTCGCGCCGGGCGCCTTCGTGCCGCATCGGGTGGCCGGCGTTGGCGGCCGCGCGCCGGTATGGATCGACTGGCGGGCACCGCAGCGGCCCGGTGAGGTGTTGCTGACCCTGACCGACGAGGTGCCGCACTTTTTCAGCGGCTTTCGGCGCGTGCTGGAGCTGGTGCCGGGCGACCCGGCCGGACGCACGGCGGCGCGGGCACGCTATCGGTTCTATCGCGAGCGCGGCTACCCGCTGCGCCAACATCGGTTGGGAGGTGGCGCATGAGCGAGATGACCCCGGAACCCGTGTCCGACGACGACATTCCGACCCTGA
>DQBD01000110.1:3069-3279 GCA_003526065.1 Gammaproteobacteria bacterium
GACGACGACATTCCGACCCTGACCGACATCGTGGTGCCGGGCCGGCTGCCGGTTCCGCCGGCGGCCGACGATCCGGCGCCGACCGAGTCGGCCGCGCCGGATTTTGTCTTCGACATCGATTTCGACCGCATGGAGCGCACGGCGGTGGCCGCTGAAGCCGCGCCGGATGACGATGCCGCCCTGCCACTGCCGTGGGCGCAGGCCGCCGAC
>DQBD01000001.1 GCA_003526065.1 Gammaproteobacteria bacterium
AGCAGCTCGCGCGCCAGCAGCGCCGTGCGCAGCTGCGGCGCCAGCAGGCCGGCCGCCTGAAACGCGGCGCTGTTGCGACCATCCACGAACACCGGCACCACCCGCGCTTCGCTGCGCCGGGCCAGCCAGGCGGCCGCCGGCTGCCACGGTGGATCGGTCACCGCACGCCGGCTCAGGTGCAGGTGCGACACCGCGCCGGCCGGAAACATCAGCAGGCTGCCGCCGGCGCGCAGCCAGTCCAGCGCCTCGCGCAGCGGACGCCGGTTCTGGCGCACGGCCTGCGCGCCGGAAAACGGATTCACGGCAATCATCAGCGGCGCCAGTTCGGCCACCCGGCCGAGCAGGTAATTGGCCAGGATGCGCAGGTCCGGCCGCCGGCGGCGCAGCGCCTGCGCCAGGGCCATGCCCTCCACCCCGCCGAACGGGTGGTTGGCCACCACCAGCAGCGGTCCGCTGGCGGGTATCCGGTCCACACCCGCGCCGGTCAGCGCGCACTGGACGCCCAGCGTGTCCAGCGCGCGGTCCAGAAAGTCACCGTCTTCGGTGGGCTGACGGGCCTGCTGATACAGCGCATCGAGCCGGCGCAGACCGGTCAGGCGATTGGCGAGCCCGGCCACCGGCTGGGCGATCACGGCAGGAACCCTGGCGGGTGGGGACAGCAACAGGGCCGGCTCAGACATGACCTGGAAGACACGGTGGCGCTTTCCGGGCGAAAGCGGCGCGCATGCTGGCAACCGCACATGACGGCGCGATTGCCGCACCGTGACAGAACCGCGACAAGACCCCGCCGGGTGCGTGCTAGCATCGCCGGCCACCCACCCCCGCCACCACCGCACCGGAACCGCGCCCATGCCCGCCGCCCCCGCCCGGCGCAGCTATCGCTACTACGACCTGGTGATGGCGGCCTTCGTGTGCGTGCTGCTGTGCGCCAACCTGATCGGCGTGAGCAAGGTGACCACCGTCGGTGGCTTCAGCTTCAGCGCCGGCAACCTGTTCTTCCCGCTCAGCTACCTGTTCGGCGACATCCTGACCGAGGTGTACGGCTACGCCCGGTCACGGCGCGTGGTGTGGGCGGGCTTCGGGGCGCTGGCCTTCGCGGCGCTGATGAGCGCCATCGTGGTCCACCTGCCGCCGGCGCCGGGCTGGACCGGTCAGGCGGTGATCGAGGCCGCCTTCGGCTCCACCTGGCGCATCGCGCTGGCCTCGCTGCTGGGCTACTGGTGTGGCGAGTTCGTGAATTCGTTCACGCTGGCGCGCATGAAGGTGCTCACCCGCGGCCGCTGGCTGTGGACGCGCACCATCGGCTCCACCCTGGTCGGCGAGGCCGCCGACACGATGATCTTCTACCCGCTGGCCTTCTATGGCGTGTGGGACAACGACCTGCTGCTGGCCGTGATGGGCGCCAACTACTGCATCAAGGTGGGCTGGGAAGTGCTGGCCACGCCGGTCACCTACCGCATCGTCAGTCGCCTCAAGCGCGCCGAGCAGGAGGACTACTTCGACGACAAGACCGACTTCAACCCCTTCACGCTGAAGGTCTGACCGGCACGCCCTCAGATCCGCGCCGTCTGTGCCTGCGCCGGCGGCAACGCCTGACGCCCGAGCACGCCCGGCGCGTGGCGAATCACCAGCAGCCAGCCGATGGCCATCAAGGTCATGGTGAAACCGTAGATGCTGGGCACCAGTCCGGCGTCGGGCCGGTTCAGGAACTGCGGCGCCGTAGCCAGGGTGGCGGACATGATCACGTTCTGGATGCCGACCTCGATCGGGATGGTGATGACCTGCTGCGGCGTCAGGCGCGCCAGGCGCGCCGCAAGCAGCCCCACCGCCATCACCAGAAAGTTGTACAGCAGCACCGGCGGCCCGGCGGTGAGCATCAGGCGCGGTAGCTCGTCACGCCCGCGCACCAGCACCGTCAGCACCACCAACACCAGGAACAGCATGGACAGGATCCGCACCGGCCGTTCCATGCGCAGGGCAAACGCGGCGGCCAGGCGGCGCACGGTCATGCCCAGCGCCACCGGAATCACCGTCAGCAGCGCGATGTGAGCCATGGTCGCGCCAAGCGGCAGGCGAATGTCGGCGCTGTCGCCCACCAGGTAGCCCGCCGACAGGTTCAGCAGCACCGGCACCCACACCACCGCCACCGCCGCCGACAGCGCCGTCAGCGTCACCGCCAGCGCCACGTCGCCGCGCGCCTGGTGCGTCCACAGATTCGACACCGCCCCGCCCGGACTGGCCGCCACCACCATCAGGCCGAGCGCGAACGCCGCCGGCATCGGGAACAGGCCGATCATGGCCAGCGCCACCAGCGGCAGGATGAACATGTGTCCCAGCAGCCCGACCAGCACCGGTCGCGGCATGCGCGCCAGGCGCGTGAAGTCGGGCACCGTCAGCGTCATGCCCAGGCCGAACATGATGAAGGCCAGCGCGGCCGGAAACAGAATCTGGCTCATCCCGCTCTCCTCCTGCTGCCGCGGCGTGACCGGTGTGGCCCGCCATCGGTCGATTGTCGTCAGTCAACGTGCGCTGGCAGCCGACACCTCAAGCAGGAAACCGCCGGCCCCACCGCGCGCCCTTGCGGGCCAGCGCATGCTACCGCCGGATACGCGTCAGGGCGACGCCGCCCCGCCGTCCGGCGACCAGGCGCCCAGGCCGTGGCCGTAGCGCAGCCTGGCGCCCTCGTGCAGCCCGTCCTCCCAGGCGAAGTCCCCCGGCGGCAGCAGCATGATCACGGTCGAGCCCATGGCGAACTGCCCCAGTTCCGCGCCGCGCGCCAGCGACACGCTGCCCGCGCCGGTGGGCGGATAGGTCTCGCGCCACAGCGCGCGCCGCCTGCCATAGGGGTTGATCTCTCCCGCCCAGACGGTGCTGATGCTCGACACCAGCAGCGCGCCGACCAGCACCACGGCCAGCGGCCCGTGGGCGGTGTCGAACACGCACACCAGACGCTCGTTGCGCGCGTACAGGCGATCGATGCCGCGCGCGGTGGCGCCCTGCACCGAGAACAGGCGGCCGGGCACGTGGGTCATGCTGCGCAGGGTGCCGTCCAGCGGCATGTGCACGCGGTGGTAGTCACGCGGCGCCAGATACACGGTGCAGAACTGCCCGCCGGTGAAGGCCTCGGCGAGGCCGAAATCGCCGCCCAGCAGCTCCGCCACGGTGTAACCGCGGCCCTTGGCCTGCAGCAGCCGGTCGCCGTCGATGGCGCCGTGGGCGCTCAGCGCGCCATCCGCCGGACTGACCAGCGTGCGCGCATCGCCGGCCAGCGGCCGGATGCCGTCGCGCAGGGCGCGGGTAAAGAAACTGGCGAAATCCGGGTAGGCACGCGGATCGGGCTCGGCCGCCTCGCTCAGGTCCACCCGGTAGGCGTGGATCAGCGCCTTGATCAGCGCCTGCCCCAGCCAGGGCTGGCGCGCGCGCGCGGCCCGGTACACCAGGCGCGACAGCGCGTGGTGCGGCAGCAGGTACGAAGGCAGGCAGAGCAACAGGTCGGTGAGCCGGGACATGGCACAGGATTCAAGGTGATAGGGCCGCACATTGTGCGGCCCGCCGGGCACGCTGCCAACGCGCCCGACGGGCGGCCCCGGCTTGCTAGACTGCCGCACCCGCCACCCGACCTGCCCCGCCATGGACCTGCTGCGCATCGCCACCCGCCAAAGCCCGCTTGCCCTGTGGCAGGCCCGGCACGTGGCGGACCTGTTGACCGCCACCCATCGCGGCCTGCGCGTGGAGCTGGTGAAGATGGTCACCGAGGGCGACCGCATCCTCGACCGGGCGCTGAACACCGCCGGCGGCAAGGGACTGTTCATCAAGGAACTCGAACAGGGCCTGCTGGAGGGGCGGGCGGATCTGGCCGTGCACTCCATGAAGGACG
>DQBD01000228.1:0-3190 GCA_003526065.1 Gammaproteobacteria bacterium
CCGGCGGCACGCAGCGCCTGCCACGGCTGATCGGCATCCGCGCCGCCGTGCCGCTGATGGCGGAGGGCAAGCGCCTGCCGGTGGCCGACGCCCTGAAGGCCGGCATCGTCCACGCCGTGGTACCGGCCGACCAGCTGATCGACCAGGCCCGGGCGTGGATCCTGGCCGGCGGCGAGGCGCTGCAGCCGTGGGACCGCAAGGGCTTTCGCCTGCCCGGCGGCGATCTGACCCATCCCGGCCTGCAGGAATTCATGTCGGTGGTCATCGCCAAGGTGCACGAGCGCACCGCCGGCAACTACCCGGCGCCGCTGAACATCCTGTCGTGCGTCTACGAGGGAACCGGCTCGCCCATCGACGCCGGCCTGGACATCGAAAGCCGCTACTTCGGCGTCACGGCCGCCACCGTGCAGGCCGAAAACCTCATCCGCAGCGGCTTTCTGGCCCTGAACGACGCGCGCAAGCTGAAGGCCCGCCCCAAGGACGTGCCGAAGGCCGAGTTCCGCAAGGTGGGCGTGCTCGGCGCCGGGCTGATGGGCAGCGGCATCGCGCACGCCTGCGCCAGCGCCGGGCTCGAAACGGTGCTGCTGGACCGCGAGCAGGCGCTGGCCGAACGCGGCAAGGCGCACGCCGAGAAACTGCTCGGCCGCGAGGTGGAGCGCGGACGCCTGGACGCGGACGGCAGTGCGGCGGTGCTCGCCCGCATCACGCCGACCGCCGACTACGCCACGCTGGCCGGCTGCGAGCTGGTCATCGAGGCGGTGTTCGAGCAGCGCGAAATCAAGGCCGAGGCCACCCGCCGCACGGCGGAGGCCACCGGGCCCGACGTGCTGTTCGGCTCGAACACCTCCACCCTGCCGATCACCGGCCTGGCCGAGCACTGGCCGCGGCCGGACAACTTCATCGGCCTGCATTTCTTCTCGCCGGTGCACCGCATGGCGCTGGTGGAGGTGATCCGCGGCCGCCAGACATCGGACGCGTGCCTGGCCCAGGCGCTCGACTTCGTGGCGCGCATCGGCAAGACGCCGGTGGTGGTCAACGACAGCCGCGGCTTTTTCACCAGCCGCGTGTTCACCACCTATTTCGAGGAAGGCATGGCCCTGCTGGCCGAGGGCGTGGCACCGGCCCTGATCGAGAACGCCGGCCGCCAGACCGGCATGCCGCTCGGCCCGCTGGCGGTGGCCGACGAGGTGGCCCTGGACCTGCTGCACAAGGTCATCACCCAGACCCGGGCGGACCTGGGCAACGCCTACACCGCGCCGGCATCGGCGCCGGTGATCGAGCTGTTCGTGGAAAAGCTCGGCCGGGTCGGCAAGAAGGCCGGCAAGGGCTTCTACGACTACGCCGACGGCCAGCGGCGCCTGTGGCCGGGCCTGGCCGAACAGTTCCCGGTGGCCGCCACGCAGCCGGACGTGGCCGCCGTCAAGCAGCGCCTGCTGCACATCCAGGCGCTCGAAGCCATGCGCTGCCTCGACCAGGGCGTAGTGGGGAGCACCACCGACGCCGACGTCGCCTCGTTGCTCGGCTGGGGCTTTCCGCCGTGGACCGGCGGCGTGCTGTCCTACGTGGACACGGTGGGCCTGGACCGCTTCGTGGCCGAGTGCGAGTCGCTGGCCGCGCATGCCGGCGACCGTTTCGCGCCACCGGACTCGCTCAGAAAACTGGCCGGCAGCGGCCGCAGCCTGCGCGACGCGCGCTGACATCCAACCCGCGACAGGGAAACACCCGTGGACTACCAGGACCTGCTGTACGCCGAACAGGACGGCGTCGCCACCATCACCATCAACCGGCCGGAGGTGTACAACGCCTTTCGCGCCCAGACCGTCGAGGAGCTGATCCACGCCTTCCAGCGCGCCGGCTGGAACCCGGACATCGGCGTCATCGTGCTGACCGGCGCCGGCGACAAGGCGTTCTGCACCGGCGGCGACCAGAAATCCCACGCCGGCAGCTACGGCGGCCGCGGCACCATCGGCCTGCCGGTGGAAGAGCTGCACACCGTCATCCGCGACGTGCCCAAGCCGGTGATCGCCCGCGTGCAGGGCTACGCCATCGGCGGCGGCAACGTGCTGGCGGTGCTGTGTGACCTGACCATCGCTTCCGACAAGGCCCAGTTCGGCCAGGTCGGACCCAAGGTGGGGTCGGTCGATCCGGGCTTCGGCACGGCGTATCTGGCGCGCATCGTCGGCGAGAAGAAGGCCCGCGAGATCTGGTACCTGTGCCGCCGCTACAGCGCCGAGCAGGCCGAGCGCATGGGCCTGGTCAACGCCGTGGTGCCGCATGATCAGCTCGACGCCGAGGTCGCCGTCTGGTGCGCCGAGATCCTGGCCAAGAGCCCGACCGCGCTGGCCATCGCCAAGCGGTCCTTCAACGCCGACAGCGAGCAGATCCGCGGCCAGGCCTCGATGGGCCTGCAGGCGCTGTCGCTGTACTACGACACCGAGGAATCGAAGGAAGGCGTGCGCGCCTTCAACGAAAAGCGCCCCCCCGAGTTCCGCAAGTACCAGAAAAAATGATCTACGACGCCCCGGACTGGTTCCACGACGCAGTCGGCACGCCGGCCCAATCGCACTGGGTACAGGTCGACGGCTGCGCCATCCACTACCGCCGCTGGGGCGAATCCGGCCCGCCCCTGCTGCTGGTGCACGGCGGCGGCGCACACAGTCACTGGTGGGACTTCATCGCGCCGTGGCTGGCCACCGATCACCGGGTGGCGGCCATGGACCTGTACGGCATGGGCGAGAGCGGCCGGCGCGAGCAGTACCTGATGGACGACTTCGCCGCCGAGGCACTGGGCGTGTGCGAGGACGCCGGCTTCGGCACCGACGTGACGCTGGTCGGCCACAGCCTGGGCGGCGCGGTGTGCCTGCGCGCCGCCGCCAACCGACCCGAGCGGGTCGGCGGGCTGGTGATGGCCGACTCGCCGATCCGCCCGCCGGGTTTCCAGTTCCCCGGCACGGCGCGCAACCCGCTGCGCCAGCCACGGCGTGACTATCCGGACTTCGACAGCGCCCTGGCGCGCTTTCGGCTGATTCCCGAGCAGCCGTGCGAGAACGGCTACATCCTGGACTACATCGGCCGGCGCTCGATCATCGAAACCGCCGAAGGCCATTTCACCTGGAAGTTCGACGACCGGGGCCTGGCCCACATCACGGTCGGCGAGCAGGCCGAGGAGCTGCGCCACCTGCGCTGCCGC
>DQBD01000228.1:3413-3628 GCA_003526065.1 Gammaproteobacteria bacterium
GCTGCGCCACCTGCGCTGCCGCATCGGCATCCTGTACGGCGACAGGAGCAAGCTGTTTCCGCCTGAAGTGCGCACCTACGTCCACCAGCTGGTGGACAAGCGCGGCCCGGTGGCGGCGATTCCGGAATCACACCACCACCTGTTCCTGGACCAGCCGCTGGCCTTCGTGGCGGCGCTGCGAACGCTGCTGGCCGACTGGCACGCGCTGTAACGGC
>DQBD01000254.1:0-1006 GCA_003526065.1 Gammaproteobacteria bacterium
CCGCCCGAACCGGGCAGACGCTCGCGCCGCGCCAGGTGGTCATACAGGAACAGGCCCAGGCGGATCAGCCAGGCCGGCCGCTGGCCGGTATCGTGCGGCATCACCACCCGCAGCGGGCGGATGATGTGCGGCGCGGACGCCAGCAGGACCTCGCGCTCCTGCAGCGCCTTGCGCACCAGGCCGAACTCGTAATGCTCCAGATAGCGCAGACCGCCATGGATCATCTTGCTGCTGGCGCTCGAGGTATGGGCGGCCAGGTCGTGCTGCTCCAGCAGCAGCACCGACAGCCCACGTCCGGCGGCATCACGGGCAATGCCGGCGCCGTTGACGCCGCCGCCGATCACCACCAGGTCGTACGTGGATTCCTTCATGAGGCTGCGCGGACCCTCCGTGAAGCTGCTGCCCCGGCATGCGACCGGGCACGGTGGTTTTCAGGCTGCCGATAAACCGGCCATCTGTCGACCCCCTGCCCCGGGCATCGGCCGACCGGAAGGTCAGTGCCATAATGCGCGTCTTGTGGAGGCAGTGACGGAGGAGCCCCCGATGCTCAAGCGCCTGGACCACGTCGAACTCATCCCCAGTGACTTCGAGCGCAGCCTGGACTTCTACAGCAGCGTCCTGGGCGGCCAGCTGGTCGACCGGCGGGAGGTGGACGACC
The DNA here is from genome assembly GCA_003526065.1 of Gammaproteobacteria bacterium. The sequence goes on from DQBD01000254.1 coordinate 659, forward strand.
CGACAGTGGCAGAAATCGCCTATCTGCGGCTCGGCGACTCGGCAGTAGAACTGGTGCGGGTGCCACAGGCCCGTGCCGAGGCCAAGTCCGAAGAACACATCGGCTACCGGCTGATGGCGTTCGAGGTCAACGACATGGTGCAGGTGCTGGCGGCGCTGTCCGGCCACGGCATCACCCCCAGTTGGGGCCCCAAGGAATACCCGGCCTTCATCCGCGCCGAGATCACGGACCCCGACGGCAACGCCATCGAACTGCGTGAGTGGAGGGAGCGGCCATGACCGAAACAGCACGACTGGCGGTGCTCGGCGTCGGCATGGGGCGCACCGGCACCGCCAGCCTCAAGGTGGC
>DQBD01000254.1:1298-5269 GCA_003526065.1 Gammaproteobacteria bacterium
CTGCTCGGCGGCTACCGCTCGGCGGTGGACTGGCCATCGGCCTGGTTCTGGCGCGAGCTGGTACGCGATTTCGCGGATGCCAGGGTCATCCTCACCGTGCGCGAGCCCGAAGGCTGGTACGACAGCATCAGCAACACCATTTTCAAGGCGCTGGAACAGCCGCTGCCGGAAAACGACCTGGCCGCGCGCGGGCAGCGGCTGATGGCCAAGGACATCATCGTCGAGCGCGCCTTCGACAACCGCCCCCACGACAAGGCCCACGTGCTGGCCCGTTATGCCGAGCACAACGCGCAGGTGCAGCGCGTCGTGCCGGCGGCACGGCTGCTGACCTATGACGTCGCCGACGGCTGGGCGCCGCTGTGCGCGTTCCTGGGCGTGCCGGTCCCCGACACACCGTTCCCGACCGCCAACCGGCGCACCGACTTTCATCACGGCCCGGGACGCCAACGCGACTGAAGCCACACATGACCCTGTACGGCATCCCCAACTGCGACACGGTGAAGAAGGCGCGTGCCTGGTTCGCCGCCCACGACATCGACATGCCCTTTCACGACCTGCGCCGCGACGGCCTGGACGCACCGCGCCTGACCGGCTGGCTGGACGCGCTCGGTGCCGACGCGCTGGTCAACCGGCGCGGCACCACCTGGCGCCGCCTGTCGGCCGAACAGCAGGCCGCCTGTGACGATCCGGCCACGCTGACCGAACTGCTGCTGGCGCAACCGGCACTGATCCGCCGGCCGGTGGTGGAGATCGGCAACCGCACCACCGTGGGTTTCGTGCCCGACACCTGGCAGGTACTGCTCGGAAGCACGCAATGAGCGACGCACTGGCACTGGCCCGGGAACTGATCCGCCGGCCGTCGCTCACCCCGGACGATGCCGGCTGTCAGGCGCTGCTCGGTGAGCGCCTGGCGGCGCTGGGGTTCGCACTCGAACCGATGCGCTTCGGCCGCGTCGACAACCTGTGGGCGCGGCGCGGCAGCGGCGGCCCGCTGTTCGTGTTCGCCGGCCACACCGACGTGGTGCCGATCGGCGACCGGGGCGCCTGGAGCTGCGACCCGTTCGCCGCGGAACTGCGCGACGGCCTGCTCATCGCCCGCGGCGCCGCCGACATGAAAGGTGCCCTGGCGGCCATGGTGGTGGCGGTGGAACGTTTTCTGGCCGCCTGCCCCCAGCCGGCCGGATCGATCGGCTTTCTGATCACCAGCGACGAGGAAGGCGACGCCGTGGACGGCACGGTGCGGGTGATCGAGACCCTCACCGCCCGCGGCGAACGGATCGACTGGTGCCTGGTCGGCGAACCGTCCAGCGACCAGCGCCTGGGCGACGTGCTGCGCATCGGACGCCGCGGCTCCCTGTCGGCGCGGCTGCGCGTGTTCGGCGTGCAGGGCCATGTCGCCTATCCCGACAGGGCGCTGAACCCGGTGCATGCGTTCGCGCCCACCCTGGCGGCGCTGTGCACCCACGACTGGGGTGGCGACGATGACGCCTTCCCGCCGGTGAGCTTCCAGATTTCCAACCTGCATGCCGGCACCGGCGCCGGCAACGTGATCCCCGGCGAACTGGTCATCGACTGCAACTTCCGCTTCCCGCCGCAGCCCGGCGCGGAGGCGCTGAAGAGCCGCTTCGAGGCCATCGTCGCGGGCTGCGGCGCGCGCTGCGAGATTGCCTGGACACTCGGCGCACAGCCGTTCCTGACCCGCGACGGGGCCCTGGTGGAACATGCCCGCGCGGCGCTGCGCCAGACCCTCGGCGTGGACCCGGCGCTGTCCACCGGCGGCGGCACCTCGGACGGCCGCTTCATCGCGCCGACCGGCGCCGAGGTGGTGGAACTCGGCCTGCGCAACGCCAGCATCCACAAGATCGACGAATGCACCCCGGCAGCCGAGATCGACCAGCTGGCGGACGTCTACGAGGCCCTGCTGCAGCGCCTGCTCGGGGGCCGCGGATGAGACCCCGCCGCGCCGGGACATGGGCCCGTGGCGCCCAGGTGGCGACCCTCTACCTGCTGCTGGCGACGCTGGCCGGGTGTGCCGGCTGGGGCCAACGCCCGCCACTGCGCCATGCCCCCGCCCCGGCACCGGTCCCGTTCGCCCTGAACAGTTTTGAACTTGCCGGCGACACCGACGTGGTCGGCCGCCTGCGTTACACCACGGTGCAGGGCGAGGAGACGCTGCTCGACATCGCCCGCGCCTACGACCTGGGTTACGACGAAATCCGCGCCGCCAACCCGACGGTCGACCCCTGGACGCCGCCGGCCGGCCAGCGCATCGTGCTGCCCACCGCCCACGTGCTGCCGCAGACACCGCGCCAGGGCATCGTCATCAACCTGCCGGCGCGCCGCCTGTTCTATTACCCGCCGGCCGAACCGGGGGCGCCGCGCCGGGTCATCACCCACCCCATCGGCATCGGTCGCGAGGGCTGGGCCACGCCGCTCGGCGCCACGCGGGTGGCGCGCAAACACCCGTCGCCGGCCTGGACCGTGCCGGCTTCGATCCGCCGCGAGCACGCCGCCAAGGGCGACCCGCTGCCGGCGGTGGTACCGCCGGGACCGAACAACCCGCTCGGCAGCCACGCCCTGCGCCTTGGCTGGTCGAGCATCCTCATCCACGGCACCAACAAGCCGGCCGGCATCGGCATGCGCGTCAGCCACGGCTGCATCCAGATGTACCCGGAAGACATCGCGCCGCTGTTCGAGGCGGTGCCGGTCGGCACGCCGGTGACGGTGGTCGACCAGCCGTACCTGGCCGGTGTCGGCGCCGACGGGCTGGTGCTGGAAGCCCATCCGCCGTTGCCGGAGCGGGCACCGACGCCCAGGCAGCGGATGACACTGGTCACCGGCGCACTGGAACAGGCCATCACCCGCCATGGTCTGCACGACACCGTGCTGGTCGATCTGGCGCACGCCGGGGAACTGGCCGACCGCGCCACCGGCTACCCCTTGCCGGTGGCCGCCGGTGCGCCGGCGACAGAGGCCTACCTGGCCGCACTGCCGCCGGCGCCGCTGCTGCCCAGCCCCTATGTCGCGCCCGTCGCCAGCGGCGACTGGTATGTCGACCTGGGCAGCTTCAAGTCCGACGCCAACGCCCGCCGGCTGGTCGCCATGCTCCTGCATCAGGGGCCGCCCATCCCGGCCCGGCGCGAGGCACAGGCAGACCGCGTCCAGGTGCTGGCCGGCCCGTTCACCAGCCAGGCCGCCGCCCGTGCCGCCGCCAAGCGCATCGACCGCGACCTGGACGAGTCCGGGCGCGTGCGTCACCTGCCCGATGGCCACCTGACACAGGCCTCCGTCCGCCCCTGACCTCACCAAACAACCGCCGCACGAGGAGAACCGACATGGCCCACCAGATCGCCTACCGCAGCGCCCCGATCGCCGCCGCCACACCGGCCACCGAACGCGCGTTGTTCCTGTCGGAACGCGATTTCATGGGCGCCGCCCTGCCGCAGCCGATCGAGCGTGTGCTGCCACCGGCCGTGATGGCGCCGCACGATGGCCCGATCGACTTCAGTGAGCCGCTCGGCCTGCCCTACCCGGCCACCCTGCCGGCCCTGCTGGCCGGCACCCACGCGGTGAAGCCCGGCGCCAGCGTGCCGGTCGGCGAGGCGGCCGGTGGCGTCATCGCCCTGGTGCTGGAAGGCAGCGGCCAGTTTCGCGTGGCCGACGAGACAGTGGACGTGGCCAGCGGCGACATCCTGGCCGTGCCGGGCAGCGTCGGCGCCAGCGCCCACGGCGGCGAGGGCGGCCTGCGTTTCTATTACGTGGACGACAGCCCGATGGCGCGCTACATGGGCTGGCAGGTGCAGCCGACCCCGCGCATCGCCTTCACCCACTGGCCGGCCGGACAGCTGGCGACCAGGCTCGAGGAAACACGGGCGCAGGGCATCACCGCCTCCGGTGTGTTCCTGGCCCACCAGGGCCTCGGTCGCGAGAAGCTGGCCACGCCGAACCTGTTCGCCCACCTGAACCGACTG
>DQBD01000218.1 GCA_003526065.1 Gammaproteobacteria bacterium
CCGACCTGTCGGAAACAACCGCCCGCGCGTTGAACCCCGCCCCCCGCGCCCCCACCGACCGATGACGGTCATCCTGCGCATTTGGGCCGGCACACATCACGCGGTATCCTTGGAAGTTCTGCCGTTTTGCACGAACGGTCGGCTGCGTGTCTGATCGGCCTCCGCTGGCTCGTTATCCGGCACCGGCCCGGTTTGGCCCTGACAAGACCCGAACGGGCGCTCCAGGGTTGTTTTCAGTCATGTCATCGCAATCCACCCGGAGGCTAGATATTTCCGCTATCGATCCTCACATGTGTCTCACCCGTAACCGGCGACGCGCGCCGGTATCGCTCCAATGGACAAGGAAAGCCATGTTCAAGAAAACCTCCTGCGCCGTGGGCACGCTTGCCCTGTGCGGCCTGCTGAACACCGCGACCGCCGCTGACATTGCCGCCGGCACCGTCATCAATGTCGACAACATCGACCAGGTCAAATCCCAGACCTTCGAAGGCCGCCCCCTGTCGGATTTGATCCTGCCCACGCAGGAAAAAATGATTCGCGAGTTTGGGCTGCAGATGCGCCTGCGGGCGAGCGAGGAGCTGCCCATCGATCCGCGGCTGGTCTCCGCCACCGAGGAACACGCGGGCAAGGTGACGCTGGACGACAAGAACCGCCTCCAGAACTTCGTCACCGGCATGCCGTTCGCGAACATCGACGCCAACAACCCGGCCGACGGCATCAAGCTGGCCTACAACTTCATGCGCGGGCCGTGGTTTGCCGACGTCGTTGACTACAACCCGATGTATTTCGCGCTGATCAACGGCCAGAAGGGCTTCGAGCGTGAGCAGCACTGGCGCTTTGCCCGCTACCTGGCCAACGGCGCGCTGAATCCCGCCCTGGCCGACCCGAGCGGTGAAGTGGCCAAGTACGAAGTGGTTCTGAACAAGTACCCCAACGATTCGCGCGGTCTGGGCGTGCTGACCATCCAGTACACCGACGCCCGCCTGCCGGACGTGTACGCCTACGTGCGCAGTGTGCGGCGCGTGCGGCGCCTGTCCAGCAACGCCTGGGCGGACCCGCTGTCCTCGACCGACCTGCTGAATGACGAATCCTTCGGCATGAACCTGGATCCGTCCTGGTACGAGGACTGGAAACTGCTGGGCAAGCGCTGGATCCTGGCCTCGGTTCACTCCACCGTGGAAGTGCCCGCCGAAGGTGATGAGCGCTTCCCGATGATTGACATGAGCAAGGCGCCCTACTGGAACATCCTGGACGACTGGGAGCCGCGCGAAGTGTATGTGGTGGAAGGCAAGCCCGGTCGCGGCCACCTGCTCAACCGCAAGGTGCAGTACTACGACGCCAACCTGTACGCGCCGATGCTGCACTGGCAGGAGTTCTACGACCGGAAGAACGAGCTGTGGCGCATCGAGAACTGCAACTATCGTCCGACCAAGCGTAACGACGGCTCCATGGCGCCAACCGTGACCTATGTACCGGTCTACGACCTGCAGCGCCTGCACGCCACCATCGTGTTCGCCAACCCGGAAGGTCGCTTCAACTACGAAGGTGCCAAGGCGTCGGAATTCAGCCCGCAGGCCATTCCGCGTCTGATCAACTAAGGCAAGATCGCGCCGGCCTTGCGTCGGCGCACTCGACCGCGGGGACGTTCGCCGTCCCCCCAGCGCCCGCAGGCCTGACCGTCTGCGGGCGTTTTTTTGTCCGGCGCCCGGCCGCGGCCAATGCTAAGGTTCACGCACACGGCACGAACGAGGAAAATGCGTGGACATGTCGCTGCGGACCGCCAATACAGCCGCCGCCTGCGTGACCCCGGCCACCTTCGCGCATGCCCGGGTCACCGGCGCCCCCTCGAAGGCCGGCATCACACCCCCGAACCTTCGCAAGACCACCTGACATGCCCCGTCCCCCTCGGTTGCTGGACCTGATCGGCGCGCTGGTGGGCACGCCATCGGTCAGCAGCTTCGAACGCGGCCTGGACCACGGCAACCGCGCCGTCATCAACTTGCTGGCCACCTGGCTCGAGGACCTGGGGTTCCGGGTCCAGATCCAGGATCTCGACACCGACCCTGCCAAGGCCAACCTGATCGCCACACTCGGCGCGGGCGAGGACGGCCTGGTGCTCGCCGGCCATACCGACACCGTGCCCTGCGAACCGGCGCTGTGGCAACGAGATCCGTTCACGCTGCACGAAGCGGACAACCGGCTGTACGGACTCGGCACCGCAGACATGAAGGCCTTTCTGGCACTGGCTATCGAAGCCGCGCGTGACCTGCGCCCCGCCGACCTGAAACGCCCACTGGTGCTGCTGGCCACCGCCGACGAGGAAAGCGGCATGCTCGGTGCACGCCGGCTGGCCGAAGCCGGCCGCGCGCTCGGCCGGCACTGCATCGTCGGCGAGCCTACCGGCCTGAAACCCATCCGTCAGCACAAGGGGATCTTCGACGAGCGGATCCGAGTGGTTGGCCGCAGCGGCCACAGCAGCGATCCCACGCTCGGCAACAGCGCACTCGAGGGCATGCATGACGTCATCGGTGCGCTACTGGCCTGGCGCACCGAGCTGCAGGAGGCACACCGCGACGCCGCATTCCACGTGCCGGTACCGACGCTCAACCTCGGCCACATCCACGGTGGCGACAACCCCAACCGGATTTGCGGCGCCTGCGAGCTGACACTGGACCTGCGCCCGCTGCCGGGCATGGACACCGCCGCCCTGCGCGAGGCACTGCACCAGCGCGTGCGCGCCGCGCTGGCGCCGCGAGGGCTCAAGGTGGAGTTCGAAGCCATCTTCGACGGCCTGCCCCCCATGGTCACACAGGCCGACGCACACATCGTGCGCCTGGCAGAGCAGCTCAGCGGCGCTCCCGCCGGGGCCGCCGCGTTCGGCACCGAAGGCCCCTATTTCAATGCGCTCGGCTGCGAAACGGTGATCCTGGGGCCTGGAAACATTGAACAGGCGCACCAACCAGACGAATATCTGGCGCTCGACCGCCTCACACCCACCGTCGAACTGCTTAAACAGGCCATCTCGCGCATCTGCCAATAACACACCCGGTGTGCCGTCACCGGCAGCCGTGCCCACCACGGCTGCGGTCCATCAACCGTGCCCGCCCCACGCCAACCCTCTTACCTCCCACAAGAAAACCGAGGAATCACACCCATGTCGTCCACCCCAACCGTCAGCGACATCATCGATCAGCGGCCCCTGTCTGGCGTGCAATGGTGGGTATTGGCCCTGTGTACCCTGGTGGTGCTGCTCGATGGTTTCGACGTGCAGGCCGCGGCCTTCACCGGCCCGGCCATCGCGGCCGCCTGGGATATCGACCGGGCCCACATGGGGCCCGTGTACGCGGCGGGACTGGCCGGCATGGCGGTGGGCGCGTTGTTGCTTGGCCCACTTGGCGACCGCTATGGCCGGCGCCCGGCACTGCTGCTGAGCGTGCTTGCGTTCGGCGGATTCACGCTGCTGACGGCCTGGGCACAGAACTTCGAACAGCTGGTGGCCATGCGCGCACTGACCGGCATGGGGCTCGGCGGCGCCCTGCCGAACACAACAGCCCTGATGAGCGAATACGCCCCCCGTCGACAGCGCAACCTGTGCATTGCCATCACCTTCCTGGGCATTCCGCTGGGCGGCATCATCGGCGGCGTGCTGGCCAGCTGGCTGCTGCCGCGCTTCGGCTGGCCTTCCGTCTACATCGTCGGTGGCCTGGCCCCGCTGGCGCTGCTGCCGCTGCTGTGGCGCGTGCTGCCGGAGTCGATCGCCTTCCTGGTGACCCGCCGCAATCTGACCGAGGCCGCCGCCATCCTGCGCCGGATCGACCCGGATGCCGCGCTGCCGGCGCCCACAGGCGGACAGGAAGCTCCCGCTGAACGGTTTCCCGTGCGCACACTGTTCGCCCCCGGCTATGCCGGCGACACCCTCAAGCTGTGGGCGACCTTCTTCACCAACCTGATCGCCATCTATTTCCTCATCAGCTGGATTCCCACCCTCGTGGTGGAAGCCGGCTTCGCCATCACCTACGCCACCTGGGCCACGGTGGCGCTGAATCTGGGTGGCGCCATCGGCCCGCTGTTGCTGGCGCACCTGACGGCCCGACGCGGCACGCGCCACATGCTGCCGGCCGCGCTGCTGCTGGCCGCGCTGAGCGTGGTGGTCACCGGACGGGTGCACCACTCGCTGCCACTGCTGCTGACACTGGTGTTCTGCTGCGGGTTCTTCTCGTTCGGCGCACAGATCAGCCTGAACGCCCTCACCGCGTACATCTACCCCACCCATGCCCGCTCCACCGGTGTCGGCTGGGCGCTGGGCATCGGCCGTATCGGATCCATCCTGGGTCCGCTGGTCGGCGGCCTGCTGTTGCAGATGAAGCTCGGCCTGGCGAACTATTTCTTGACCTTCAGCACGCTGCTGATCGCCGCCGCGCTCTCTGCCTTCACCATCCGGCGGCACCAGCCGCCGGCGTAAAGGCTCGCCGCCGCGCAGACAGACCATCCGGCACGGATACATCCGCGCGGCAGGACGCCGGTTCTGCTGAGAATCGGCGAGCTGTCGTCGCGACGCTGCCCCGGCGCTTAAAAACGGTCCGGTTGGCGGTCCGGACGCAGCGCGCCTGGACGGCCAGGCCGCACGGTCGGGAACTGGCTCCCGAC
>DQBD01000087.1:0-204 GCA_003526065.1 Gammaproteobacteria bacterium
CGCCGCCGCACCCGCGCGGGTGCGGCGGCGGGCTCCGGCTTTGGCTCCGGCTGCGTCGGCGTGGCGGCGGCCCGCGCGGCCAGCAGTTCGTGCGCCGATTCACGGTCCACCGCCGTGTCGTACCGGCCAGCCAACGGTGAACGGGCCAGGTGCTCGGCACGCTCCTGCGCCGTCAGCGGACCGATGCGCGAGTACGGCGGGCTG
>DQBD01000087.1:472-650 GCA_003526065.1 Gammaproteobacteria bacterium
ACCTGCGTCGTCAGCGGACCGATACGCGAGTACGGCGGGCGCACCAGGGTGCGCGCCACCGGCGTCGGCATGCCGCGCGGGTCCAGCACCGACACCAGCGCCTCGCCCACCGCCAGCTCGGTCAGGGCGGTTTCCACGTCCAGCCCCGGGTTGGCGCGGAAGTTCTGTGCCGCGGCCC
>DQBD01000087.1:870-13718 GCA_003526065.1 Gammaproteobacteria bacterium
CGCGGCGTGAAGGCACGCAGCGCATGCTGCACCCGGTTACCGAGCTGGCCGAGCACGGCATCGGGCACGTCCTGCGGGTTCTGGCTCACGAAGTACACGCCCACGCCCTTGGAACGGATCAGCCGCACCACCTGCTCGACCTGTTCCAGCAGCGCCTTCGGCGCGCTGTCGAACAGCAAATGGGCCTCGTCGAAAAAGAACACCAGCCGCGGGCGGTCGGCATCACCCACTTCCGGCAGGCGTTCGAACAGCTCCGCCAGCAGCCACAGCAGGAAGGTGGCATAGACCCTGGGGCGCGGCATGAGGGCGGTGGCATCCAGCACGCTGATGACACCCTGACCGGAAAAGTCGCAGCGCATCAGGTCGTCCAGATTCAGCGCCGGCTCACCAAAGAACTGCTCTGCACCGTCCGCTTCGAGCACCAGCAGCTGGCGCTGGATGGCCGCCAGGCTGGCGCCGCTGAGGTTGCCGTATCGTCCGCGCAGGCGGCGCGCGTTGTCGCCCATCCACAGCAGCAGGCTGCGCAGGTCCTTGAGATCCAGCAGCAGCAGGCCCTCGTCGTCGGCAATGCGAAAGGCCGCGTAAAGCACGCCGGTCTGGGTGTCGTTCAGCTGCAGCAGGTTGGCCAGCAGCAACGGGCCGAGGTCCGACACGGTGGCCCGCACCGGGTGCCCTGCCTGGCCGAACACGTCCCACAGCAGCAGCGGGTTGCCACCTGGCTGGTAGTCGCCGATACCCAGCTGCGCCACGCGTTCCAGGACGCGCTTGCCCGGCTGCGCCGGCTGGGCCAGACCGGACAGGTCACCCTTCACGTCGGCCAGGAACACCGGCACGCCGGCGCGCGAGAAACCCTCGGCCAGGGTTTGCAGCGTCACCGTCTTGCCGGTGCCGGTGGCGCCCGCGATCAGGCCGTGCCGGTTGGCCATGGCGGCGAGCAGGTTCACCGGCGCGCCGTCGGCGGCGCCGATCGGGATCATCGTCATGATGCCCCCCTTATTGGCCGGGGACCGGCGTCGACTGCCAGGCGGTCAGCTTCCAGGCGCCATCCTGGCGCACGTACACGGCGGTGTAGAGCACGTCCAGCTGCAGCGGCCTGCCGTCGAGCAGCACCGCCACGCGGTTGGCGCCGGTCAACAGCGCCGCCTGCGGCGAGAGCATGCGCACCTGCCGTTCGAGCGGCGTGATGGCGGTGTAGGTCATGGCGCCGCCGACGGCGGCATCCAGATAGGCGGCGCGGTCCTGCGTCAGGCCGTTGCCGTGTACGTAGCGCAGTTCGCCGGCCAGCGTGGCGTCGAGCGCCACCCGGTCGGCGGCGAGCAGCGCCGCCGAGCGCGCGGCATCCACCGCCAGTACGTCCTGGGCGGCATCTGCCGCCGCAGTGCCCGGGACGACCGCCAACAGCATGGCCAGCATGGCAGCCCGCATCATGCCGCCACTGCGCGCAGACGCCACAGCGCCACGATGGCCAGCACGGCGGTCACCGCCTCGTAGACCGCGACCGGGCCATGCCAACCGGCCATGCCGTGCAGGCCAATACCGGCGACCCGCGCCACCGCCAGCGCCCCCATGACCCAGGCGATGGCGGTCAGTCCCGGCACGGTCCAGGGGCGCCGGAAGCCGGCCAGCAGGCAGAACACGCCGAAACCGGCCTGCAGCCCGCCATACATGGCGCGCACCTCGATCAGGCCCGCCGGTGCGTCCATGCCAAGGCCGGTGAAGTAACCGGCCACGGCGACCGGATACAGAAAGCACGCCACCCCATAGCCGGCAAACGACAGGCCGGTGAATATCAGCACGAATCTGGCCAGCGCCATGTCCAATCCTCCCTGAACGAACCTGCCGGCAGTTTAGCCGGCCGCGCGCGGCGCTGGCGTCAGTCCCGATAGCCGGGATCGTGCCGGTCCAGCCAGCGCATCAGCGAGCGGAACGGCAGCCCGCCGAGACCGGTCGGGGTGATGAAGTGCTGCTGCTGCGGCACCAGATCGGCGATGCGGGTGAGCATGTCCTGCGAGCCGTGCAGCGGCTGGCCCATGGACAGCGCCGCCACCTGCGTGCGGCAGGCGTGCTCGAGCAGCCACATCAGCATGAAGGCCTCGCCGACGCTGTTGCCGGCCGTCAGCATGCCGTGGTTGCGCAGCACCAGCACCTTCTTGTCGCCGATGTCCGCCACCAGGCGCGCCTTTTCGCCGTCGTCCACGGCCAGGCCCTCGAACTCGTGGTAGGCCACCTGGCCTGTCAGCTGCATCGAATCCTGGTTCACGTGCAGCAGGCCCGCGGCGCTGCTGGCCACCGCCTCGCCGGCCACGGTGTGGGTGTGCATGACGCACTGCACGTCGTGGCGGGCGGCGTGAATGGCACTGTGGATGACGTAACCGGCGCGGTTGATGCGCGTTTCACCGGCATAGTCGCCGACCACGTTGCCATCGAGGTCGATCTTGACCAGGTTGGAGGCCGTGATCTCGTCGTACATCAGGCCGAAGTTGTTGATCAGGAAGTGCTCTTCCTTGCCCGGCACGCGCGCGGTGATGTGATTGAAGATGAGCATCGACCAGCCGAAGCGGTCGGTCAGGCGGTAGGCGGCAGCCAGTTCCGTGCGCACCTGCCATTCCTCGGGCGAGCACTGGTCGCGGCGCACGCCGACGGGCAGGTCGAAGTCGCGGGGCTGGTTCATGGTGTGTCTCCTCGGTTGCGGGGTGAACACGCCGTCCGTGGCGTTGGCCTGGCGACGGCACGCGGCGCGCTCAGACCGGCTTGCGGAGCTTACCTTACGATCGTTAAATAGGCGCCGGCACGGAGGGCACAACCAACGCGACGGGTATCGGCATGGCGGAGTCCGGCCGGCCGCGCAACGAGGAGGAACACGCCCGATGAACGCCATCCACGACGGCGCCCGGCCGGGCCCCGAGCGCTATCTGCACGACGACCCGGCCGCCGGCATCTTCGACCTGCACCGCGACGTGTACCGCGACCCGGCGTTGTTCGAGCTGGAAATGCGCTACGTGTTCGAGCGCCACTGGGTGTTTTTGGCGCACGAAACGCAGATTCCACAACCGCTCGACTATCTGGCCACCTGGATCGGCCACCAGCCGGTGCTGCTGCACCGCGACGACAGCGGCCGGCTGAACGCGTTCCTGAACGTGTGCCCGCACAAGGGCGCGGCGGTGTGCCAGAGCGAGTCGGGCAACCGCAAGTTTCACGTCTGTCCGTATCACGGCTGGACCTTCGACGCCCGCGGCGACTGCGTGCTGGTCAAGGATCGCGCCCAGGGCGCGTACCCGGCGCACTTCGAGCAGGCCGACACGCGTCTGCCGCCGCTGGCGCGCTTCGGCAACTACCGCGGCTTTCTGTTCGGCAGCCTGAGCCCGGACGTGCCGCCGCTGGAAGAACACCTGGCCGGCATCAGCGCGTTTCTGGACATGATCGTCGACCAGTCGCCGGACGGCACGGAGGTCATTCCGGGGCGCTCGTACTACACCTTCGACGCCAACTGGAAGATGCAGCTCGAGAACTGCCTGGACACGTACCACCTCACCTCGACGCACCCGAGCTTCATGAACATCGCCGCGTCGCGCGCCAGCGGCGGCAGCAGCTTTCGCAACATCGACATCGCCGATTTCGTCGATCCGGCCATACCCTCCGGCAGCTACACGTTTGCCAACGGCCACGCGGCGATCTGGATCGAGACCGCCAACCCGGAAGTGCGCCCGCTGTACCGGCAGTACGACGCGCTGGTGGCACGCGTCGGCCGCCAGCGGGCCGACATGATGCTCAAGACCATCAACTTCACCGTGTTCCCGAACCTGCAGTTCTCGTGCAACGCCTGCATCCAGATGCGCGTGATGCGCCCGCTGGCGGTGGACCGCACGGAGATGCGCAGCTTCTGCATCGGCCCCCGGGGCGAGCCTGCCGATCAGCGCAAGCTGCGCATCCATCAGTTCGAGGACTTCTTCAACCCGACCGGCCTCGCCACCCCGGATGACTCGCGCGTGTACGAATCGGTTCAGATGGGCCTGCGGGCGCGCGGCGCACCGGACGCCGGTCTGGGACATCTGCGCGGCCTTGCCCAGGTGATCGAAGGGCCGGACGCGTTCGCGCGGGAGATCGGCATCACGCCCCTGACCTCGGCCAGCGGACGCTCGGACATGCAGGACGAGACGGTGTTCCACGGCTCGTACCGGGAGTGGGCGCGGCGCATCCGGGCCGGCCTGGCAAGCGAGGTGACGGCATGAGCCCGGACCTTGCGCTCGCCACCGGCAGCGCCCTGCTGTACCGCCAGGGACGGCTGCTCGACGAGCGGCGCTGGCAGGACTGGCTCGACCTGTTCACCGAGGACTGCCAGTACTGGGTGCCGGCCTGGCTGAGCGAACAGCGGCAGACGCAGGATCCGGACCGCGAGGTGTCGCTGATCTATTACGACCTGCGCTCGCGCCTGGCCGACCGCGTGTGGCGCGTGCAGTCCGGCACGTCGGTCGCCTCCGACCCCATGCCGCGCACCTGCCATGCCATCGGCAACGTCCAGGTCGACAGCGCCGACGACGATCGCATCGAGCTGTTCGCCTGCTTTCGCGTGGACTACCACTGGCGCGCCCGGTCGGATGCGTTCTTCGGCCACTACCGGCACACGCTGCGCCGCGAGGGCGACCGTTGGTGCATCGCCCGGCAGAAGATCAGTGTGCTGAACGACTACATCCCCACCCTGCTCGACTTCTACCTGGTGTGAAGGCCATGCCCCACCCCCTGAAAACGCCCCTGTGCGACACGCTCGGCATCGAGCTACCGATCGTGCTGGCCGGCATGGGCGGCGTGTCCTGGCCCAGGCTGGTGGCCGCCGTGAGCAATGCCGGCGGGCTTGGCGTGTACGGCGCGGCCGGCCTGGAACCGGCACAGATCCGCGAACACATTCGCCAGATCAAGTCGCTCACCGACAAGCCGTGGGCACTCGACCTGCTGGTGCCGATGCCCGGCGTGTTCGACGCGCAGATCGACGTCATGCTCGAAGAAGGCTGCCCGATCTTCCTGTCCGCACTCGGCGTGCCGACGCAGCTGCTGCCGCGCCTGCGCGCCGCCGGCATGAAGGTCGGCGCCATGATCGGCGCCCCGAAACACGCCAGAAAGGTGGCCGCGGCCGGCGTCGACTTCATGGTGGCGCAGGGTACCGACGCCGGCGGCCACACCGGCAACATCGGCACCTTCAGCCTGTTGCCGCAGGTGGTGGCAGCCGCCGGCGACACGCCGGTGCTGGCCGCCGGTGGCATTTCGCACGGCAGTCAGCTGGTGGCGGCCCTGGCCATGGGCGCGCACGGCGCGGTGCTGGGCACCCGCTTCATCGCCAGCGACGAGGCGCACGCGCTCGACTCGTGGAAACAGCGCATCGTCGCCGCCGAGGCCACCGACACCACGCTGACCCGCTGCTACAGCGGCAAGCAGATGCGGGGCTTTCGCAACCGATACACGGATTCGTGGATCGGCCGCGAGGCGGACATCCTGCCGTTCCCGCAGCAAATGGAAGTGTCGCTGCGCGAGGGGGTACTGGACCTGTTCGGCACCAGCGAGGACCCCGACCGCGGCTGCCTGCCCACCGGCCAGAGCTGCGGCGGCGTGCGCGACATCAAGCCGGCGGCCGCCGTGATGGCGGATTTCCTGGCCGAGGCCCAGGCATCCCTGGCGCGGCTGCCGGGACGCTGAACCTGCGGCGTGCTATTCCGGCTTGGGCGTGAGTGACAGCGGCCGGCTGAACACCACCGGCGCGGGCTCGTCCTTGGGCTCCTCACGCAGGCTGAACTTGCTCACATCCTGCGCCATCTGCGCGGCCGAGCCGTCCTTCTCGAGCTTGATCAACAGGCGCAGATCGTTCGGCGAGTCGGCATTGGCAATGGCCTCCTCGTAGGTGATTGCACCCTCGTTGTACAGGGCGTGCAGCGCCTGGTCGAAGGTGCGCATGCCCAGTTCGTTGGAGCGCGCCATGATCGGCTTGATCTCGTGCACCTCGCCCTTGCGGATCAGCTCGGCGATCAGCGGACTGGCCAGCATGACCTCAACCGCCGCCCGTCGCCCCTTGCCGTCGATCGTCGGCAGCAGGCGCTGCGAGACGATGGCCTTCAGGTTCAGCGACAGGTCCATGAACAGCTGCTGGCGCCGGTCCTCGGGAAAGAAGTTGATGATGCGGTCCAGCGCCTGGTTGGCGTTGTTGGCGTGCAGCGTGGCCAGGCACAGATGGCCCGTCTCGGCAAAGGCGATGGCGTGCTCCATGGTCTCGCGGGTACGGATCTCGCCGATCAGGATCACGTCCGGCGCCTGGCGCAGCGTGTTCTTGAGCGCCTCCTCGAAGGACATGGTGTCGACGCCCACCTCACGCTGGGTAACGATGCAGCCGCCGTGGTCGTGCAGGTACTCGACCGGGTCCTCGATGGTGATGATGTGGCCGGTGCTGTTGTGGTTGCGGTGTCCGACCATGGCCGCCAGGGTGGTGGACTTGCCGGTACCGGTACCGCCCACCATCAGCGCCAGGCCGCGCTTGATCATCGAGATGTCCTTCAGCACCATCGGCACCTGGAGGTCTTCCAGGGTCGGGATGTGGGTCTCGATCTTGCGGACCACCATGCCCACGTTGCCGCGCTGGATGAACGTGCTGACGCGAAAGCGACCGATGCCGCGCGCCGAAATGGCGAACTGGCACTCGAAGGTGTTCTCAAGCTGCGTGCGCTGGCGCTCGTTCATGATGCCGTAGCACATCTCGCGCGCCTGCTCGGAGTTGAATTTCTCCTCGCAGGCGGGCTTCACGACACCGTGCGTCTTGATGCTGGGGGCCACCCCGGCGGTCACGAACAGGTCGGACGAGTTCTGCTCGACCATCATCTGCAGCAGGCTGGCGAAATCGATCATGGCTGGACTCCAGGCTGGGCTGCGCGACAGGGCGTGATCAACGGAAAAGATCCTTGTTCACGGCCCGCACGGCGGCATCCTCGCGGCTCACCTTGCGCATGTTGACCAGCTTCTGCAGGCACTGGTCGAGCGTCTGCATGCCATGCGCCTGGCCGGTCTGGATGGCCGAGTAGATCTGCGCCACCTTGTTCTCGCGGATCAGGTTGCGGATGGCCGGCGTGCCGATCATGATCTCGTGCGCCGCCATGCGCCCGCCGCCGATGCGCTTGAGCAGGGTCTGCGCGATCACCGCGCGCAGCGACTCCGACAGCATGGCCCGCACCATGTCCTTCTCGCCGGCCGGAAACACGTCGATGATGCGGTCGATGGTCTTGGCCGCCGAGCTGGTGTGCAGGGTGCCGAACACCAGGTGACCGGTCTCGGCCGCCGTCAACGCCAGGCGAATGGTTTCCAGGTCGCGCATCTCGCCGACCAGGATGGTGTCCGGGTCCTCACGCAGCGCCGAACGCAGCGCTTCGCTGAAACCGAGCGTGTCACGGTGCACCTCGCGCTGGTTGATCAGGCAGCGCTTGCTCTCGTGAACGAACTCGATCGGGTCCTCGATGGTCACGATGTGGCCATACTCGGCGCGGTTCTTCTCGTCCAGCATGGCGGCCAGCGTGGTCGACTTGCCCGACCCGGTGGGCCCGGTCACCAGCACGATGCCGCGCGGCAGCATGGCCAGGTCGGCGAACGACGGCGGCGCCTCCAGCTGCTCCAGGTTCATGATCTGGTTCGGCACGTTACGGAACGCCGCCGCCGCGCCACGGTGCTGGTTGTAGGCGTTGACACGGAAACGGGCCAGGCCGGGAATCTCGAACGAGAAGTCGGTTTCCAGGAACTCCTCGTAATCCTTGCGCTGGCGGTCGTTCATGATGTCGTACACCATGTCGTGAACCTGCGAATGATCCAGCGCCGGGAGGTCCAGGCGACGGATGTCGCCATCGACGCGGATCATTGGCGGCACGCCCGCCGAAAGATGCAGGTCAGACGCCTTGTTGGCGACGGTAAACGCCAGCAGTTCGGTAATGTCCATGCAGTCAACACACCTCGAGAAGACCCGACCGGGTCGTAAAAGGGGGGAATGGGGCCGCTGCTATACTGCGCCACCGTCCAGATGCTGGGGTTATGCCATTACATCTGCCGCTGCTGCAAATTCTTTAGCGCCCTCGGTAGCCCGCTGGAGGGCAGTACAGGCTCGGCTTCGTGCCGCCGAGCAGCGCTTCGGGCGCGAAGCCGGCAGTGTGGGGTTGGTGGCCGTGACCAAGACCCAGTCGGTTGCTCGCATTCGCCAACTGGCGGCCCTGGGCCAGCGTGCCTTCGGCGAGAACTACCTGCAGGAAGCCCGCCCCAAGCTCGACGCCTGCGCCGGACTCGGTCTGGAATGGCATTTCATCGGAACCGTGCAGAGCAACAAGGCCGCCGAAGTAGCGCGTCGCTTCGACTGGGTGCACACGGTGGCGTCGCCACAACAGGCCCGGCGACTGGCCCAGGCGCGACCCGCCGAACGCGCGCCCCTGAACGTGTGCCTGCAGGTCAACGCCGACGACGCTCCCGGCAAGGCAGGCGTGGCACCCCACGACGCGGCGCAGCTGGCCGCACTGGTTGCCTCACTGCCGGCACTTCGCCTGCGCGGCCTGATGACCGTGCCAGCCCGTGAAGACGCGTTCGACACGCAGCGCGAACCGTTTCGTGTCCTGCGCCGGCTGCTGGACGATTTGCGCGAACAGGGTTTCGATCTCGACACCCTGTCGATGGGCATGAGCGGCGACCTCGAGGCCGCGGTCGCGGAAGGCGCCACTCTGGTCCGCATCGGCACGGCCCTGTTTGGCCCACGCCGACCGAAACACCACAACGACAACTGATTCTCGACACCGCAAGGAAACCGGCCATGGCAGGCGAAATCCTCTTCATCGGCGGCGGCAACATGGGCCGCGCCCTGCTCGGCGGGCTCATCGCCGACGGCACCGCTCCCGAGCGGCTGGCCGTCGCCGACCCCGACCAACCACGACGTGAGGCGCTGGCCCGCGACTTCGGCATGCTCACCGCCGCCCGCGGCGACGACTTGGTCGGCGAGGCCACGGTCGTGGTGCTGGCGGTCAAGCCGCAGATCGTCAAACAGGTGGCCCGGGAGCTGGCGCCGCATTTCGGCGCGCGGCGCCCGTTGATCGTCTCCATCGTCGCCGGCATTCCGGAGACCGATATCGACAGTTGGCTCGGCGGTGGCTTTCCGGTGGTGCGCTGCATGCCCAACACCCCCGCGCTGGTGCGCCAGGGGATCACTGCGCTGCATGCCAACGGGCAGGTCGACGCCGCGCAACGCCTTCAGGCGGAGCAGATACTGGCGGCCGTCGGCGCCGTGGTCTGGGTGCCGGACGAGGTGCAGCTGGACGCGGTGACCGCCGTCTCCGGCAGCGGCCCGGCCTACTTTTTCGCTGTCATGGAGGCGATGGAGCAGGCCGGGCTGAAACTCGGCCTGAGCGCCGAAGTCGCACGCCAGCTCACCCTGCAGACGGCGCTCGGCGCCGCCGTACTGGCCACCCAAAGCGGTGATCCTCCATCCACGCTGCGTGCTCAGGTAACCTCTCCCGGCGGCACCACCGAGGCGGCCCTGAATGTGCTGCAGCAGGGCAACCTGACGGCGCTTTTCGAGCAGGCCCTCAGTGCCGCACACCGGCGCGCCGGTGAACTGGCCGAAGCGGCCGCCACCCAGGCTTGAGCCATGATCTACTCGCCGCTCACCCAGGCCGGGCTGTTTCTCGTCCAGACAGTATTCGGGCTGTACGCCGCCCTGGTACTGCTGCGGCTGCTGTTCCAGGCCCTGGACGTCGACTTTCGCAACCCGCTGTCGCAGTTTGTCTACAAGGTGACGCAACCGGCGCTCAAGCCACTGCGCCGCCTGCTGCCGCTGCGCGCGCGCATCGAACCGGCGGCCGTCGTGCTGCTGCTGCTGGTGCAGTTGGCCGAGGTGTACGCGCTGGCCGGCTTGCGGGGTTACCTGCCGGGCATCGTCGGCGCGTTGCTGATGGCCGTGGCGCAGTCACTGGCACTGCTGGCGCTGACGCTGAGTGCGCTGCTCATCGTGCGCGCCATCGCCAGTTGGGTGGTGGCTGCCGGTGGCGGCTACAACCCGGTGCTGCACCTGCTCGACCAGCTCACCGAGCCGCTGCTGAGACCGCTGCGGCGCGTGATTCCGTCCACCGGCGGCCTGGATTTTTCGGTGCTCGTGGCGCTGATCCTGATCCAGCTGGCCAACATCCTGCTGGTGCAGCCGTTCGTACGACTGGCCGCTGTCATCATGGTGCAAGGACTCTGAGCGACCATCCCTACCGTCGCAATGGCGATACCTGGCTGCTGGACCTGCTGGTGCAGCCACGCGCCGCACGCAGCGCGGTGGCCGGTGTGCATGACGGCCGCCTGAAGGTGCGCCTGACCGCGCCTCCGGTGGATGGCGCCGCCAACGCCGCGCTGCTCGACCTCCTGGCCGCACGCCTGGCGGTGCCGCGCAGCCGGCTGTGCCTGGCCAAGGGTGATTCGGCACGACGCAAGACCGTGCGCATCGCAGCCGGCGCAGAACTGGCGCCTGCCCTGCAATCCCTTCTGGTGGCCACGTGAGATGAGCACACTGATTGACTGGGATGCCATCGACACCGTGCTGCTGGACATGGACGGCACGCTGCTGGACCTGCACTACGACAACGCGTTCTGGTTCGACCACCTGCCGCGCACCTGGGGCGCGCAGCGCGGCCTGGACGTGCATGCGGCCCGCGAGCACATCCTGGCCCAGGCCGAACAGCGCCGCGGCACGCTCGACTTTTACTGCATGAACCACTGGAGCGCCTTGCTGGAACTGGACGTGGCGACCCTGAACACCGAACTGGCGCACCTGATCGGCCTGCGCCCGCAGGTACAGGAGTTCCTGCACTGGCTGGGCAGCTGCGGCAAACAACGGGTACTGGTCACCAATTCCCACCGCAGCGGGCTGGATTTCAAGTTGGCCCACACCGGGCTCGATCGCTGGCTGGACAGCATTGTCTGTGCCCACGACCTGGCCGCGCCCAAGGAAGACCCGGCTTTCTGGCCACGCCTGCGGGCGCTGCACGGCTTCGATCCCGCCCGCACCCTGCTGGTGGACGACAACGCCCATGTGCTGCGGGCGGCCCGCGACTACGGCATCGCCCATCTGCTGGCGGTAGCCCAGCCGGACTCGCGGGCGCAGGCGCAGCTGCTCCCGGACCTGCCCATGCTGCAGTGCTTCTCGCAGGTGTTGCCGACAACCTGAAGCGTCGCAGAGCGCGTCGGCGCGCTGCGACCCCACCGTTCGCCGCCCTCACCGCAGGCCGTTTCCTGACGTGCCGGCCACGCCCACCCGACCACGACGACCGTCTTGAACGGGACGGTGCCGGCCTGCCGCAATTTCCGCCGCCCGTTCAGGGTGAACACGCACGATTTGTGGGCCAGAAAATGCCCGGAAAACGCGCCGCCGGACGCACAACATATTGGGAAAAAAGGCGTTTTACATTAGCCCTCAAACACCCATCGGCACAGATTCCCCCTCCCCCCAATATTTTTTATAACTTGTTGTTAAATAACGAATAAAATTTTTATCCAGAGAATGGTTGACGACCCCACCCCAGCGGCTTAAGGTCTTCCGGTCTTCACAAGATCTAGTGTTTCTCACCCTCCGCCCCACAACACCCCGAAAAACGACCCAGGGAGTACGCGCATCCATGAACAAGGTGGTCGCCATTCACGCCGCAAGCCAAGACCAGGAACTCGTCCCGGCGCAGCCCGCCTCGCTGGACATCTGGGACAAGAAATACCGCCTCAAGGCCAAGGACGGCACGGCCATCGACCGCAACGTGGACGAAACCTACCAGCGCGTCGCCCGCGCCCTGGCCGACGCCGAGGCGCCGGACCTGCGCGAGCACTGGTACGAGCGCTTCCTGTGGGCGCTGCGCCGCGGCGCCATCCCGGCCGGACGCATCACCTCCAATGCCGGCGCCTGGGAATACAAGCCGGCCACCTCCACCATCAACTGCACCGTGTCCGGCACCATCGAGGATTCGATGGACGACATCCTGCACAAGGTCCACGAGGCCGGCCTCACGCTGAAGGCCGGCTGCGGCATCGGCTACGAGTTCAGCACGCTGCGCCCGCGCGGCGCCTACGTGACCGGCGCCGGCTCCTACACCTCGGGGCCGCTGTCGTTCATGGATATCTACGACCGGATGTGCTTCACGGTGTCGTCCGCCGGCGGCCGGCGCGGCGCCCAGATGGCCACCTTCGACGTCGGCCATCCGGACGTGATCGACTTCATCCGCGCCAAGCGCGAGGACGGCCGCCTGCGCCAGTTCAACCTGTCGCTGCTGGTGACGCGCGAGTTCATGGAGGCGGTCAAGGCCGGGGCCGACTGGCCGCTGGCCTTCCCCCTCACCCGGCACGAGGCCGAGGCCGACGGCATCGACGTACACAGCGCCGACAACATCATCTGGCGCGAATGGCCCACCCACCGCAGCTACATCGTCGACGACCAGGGCCTGGTCGCCTGCAAGGTGTACCGCACCATCAAGGCGCGGCGGCTGTGGGACCTCATCATGACGTCCACCTACGACTACGCCGAGCCGGGCTTCATCCTCATCGACCAGTACAACGACCTCAACAACAACTGGTTCTGCGAGAACATCCGCGCCACCAACCCCTGCGGTGAACAGGGCCTGCCGCCGTACGGCGCCTGCCTGCTGGGCTCGGTGAACCTCACCACCTTCGTCGAGGAACCGTTCACGCCGCAGGCGCGCTTCAACTGGGACGAATACCGCGAGGTGGTGCGCGTGTTCACGCGCATGCTCGACAACGTGGTCGAGATCAACGGCCTGCCGCTGCAGCAGCAGCGCGACGAAATCTTCCGCAAGCGCCGCCACGGCATG
>DQBD01000087.1:13902-14193 GCA_003526065.1 Gammaproteobacteria bacterium
CACGGCATGGGCTTCCTGGGTCTTGGCTCGGCGCTGACCATGCTGCGCCAGCGCTACGGCTCGGCCGAGTCCATCGAGTTCACCGAGGCGGTGGCGCGCGAGATGGCCATCGCCGGCTGGGAAGCCGGCGCCGAACTGGCGCAGGAAAAGGGCCCGGCGCCGATCATGGACGAACAGTTCGAGATCACCCCCGACATGCTGCGCAAGCGCCCGGAACTGGCGGCCGACGGCTACAAGGCCGGCGACACCCTGCCCGGACGCGTGCTGATGGCGCGCTACAGCCGCTACATG
>DQBD01000207.1 GCA_003526065.1 Gammaproteobacteria bacterium
CGGCAGCAGTGCACTGCTGCCGCGCCGTGCTGCCGGGCATGGTGGCGCGCGGCTACGCGCGGATCGTCAACATCGCCTCGGTGGCTGCCTTCGACGGCCAGATCGGTCAGGCCGCGTACTCGGCCTCCAAGGGCGGCGTGGTCGGCATGACGCTGCCGCTGGCACGCGAGTTCGCGCGCCACGGCATCCGCGTGGTCAGCATCGCGCCGGGGCTGTTTCGCACCCCGATGCTAGAATCGCTGCCCGAGTCCGTGCAGCAGAGTCTGGGCGCCAGCGTGCCGTTTCCGCCGCGCCTTGGCGAGCCCGGCGAATACGCGGCACTGGTCGAGACAGTCGTCGAGAACGTGCTGCTGAACGGCGAAACGATCCGCCTGGACGGCGCCATCCGCCTGGCACCCAAGTAACCGAGCGACGGCCGACAGGCGGGCTTCCGCGACCACTTCACTTCAAGTACCCATCATGAGCGACATACACGGCGGCGCCTTTCTGGACCCGGCGCAGGCGCCGGGCACCATCTTTACGCCCGAGGATTTCGACGCCGAACAGCAGGGCCTGTTCGAGACCGCGCGGCGTTTCTGCGACGAGCAGGTATGGCCGCGCCTGGCCGACATCGAGGCCAAGACGCCGGGTGTGCTCGAACAGTTGATGCAGCAGGCCTCGGAGCTGGGGCTGACCATGCTCGACCTGCCCGAGGCGTACGACGGACTCGACCTGCCGCTGCCGGTGTCGATGCGGGTGCTCGAGAGCACCGGGCGCGAGCAGTCGTTCATGCTGACGCTGATGGTGCAAAACGGCATCGGCTCGCTGCCGGTGGCGCTGTTCGGCAACGAGGCGCAGAAAGCCGCCTGGCTGCCCGGCTTCGCCAGCGGCGAGCGGCGCGGCTGCTACTGCCTGACCGAGCCCGGCTCCGGCTCGGATGCGCTGGCGGCGCGCACCACGGCAGTGCTCGACGGCGACCAGTGGGTGCTCAACGGCACCAAGCAGTTCATCACCAACGCCGGCATCGCCGATGTGGGTTTCGTGTTCGCCAAGGTGCAGGGCGAGGTCGACGGCGCCACCGGCTTCACCTGCTTCATCGTGCCGTTCGATGCGCCGGGCGTGAGCCTGGGTGCCGAGGAAGACAAGCTCGGCATGTACGGCTCGTCGACCCGGCAGGTCATCCTGCAGGACGCGCGCATCCCGCGCGACCACGTGCTCGGACAGATCGGCCGTGGCCACGTGATTGCCTTCAACATCCTGAACAACGGCCGCTACAAGCTCGGCGGTACGGCGCTGGGCAGCGCCAAGTGTGCGCTGGATGCCGCCCTGGAATACGTCGTCGGACGCAAGCAGTTCGGCCAGCGCATCGCCGACTTCGGCATGATCCGGCGCAAGATCGGCCAGGCGACGGCCGACATCTACGCCGTGGAGAGCGCCATCTACCGCGCCGGCGGCGCCATCGACGCACTGGCCGATGCCGGCGGACGCACGGGCGAGGCCAAGCTGGCGGCGCTGCAGGACTTCGCGCTCGAGTGCTCGATTGCCAAGATCGCCGGCTCGGAGCTGCTCGGCCGGGTGGCCGACGAAGCGCTGCAGATGTTCGGCGGCTACGGCTTCCTGGAAGAGTACCCGGCCGCCAAGTACCTGCGTGACGCGCGCATCGCCCGCATCTACGAAGGCACCAACGAGATCAACCGCATCGTCATGCCGCGCACGCTGCTGAAGAAGCTCGGCGCCGGCGAACTGGCCCTCGGCGGGGGCGGCGACAGCCCGCTGGCCAGCATGAAGGCGGCCCACGCCACCTGCTTCACGGCCGCCGTCGAGCGCCACGGCAGCGGGCGGGGCTTCGACGCCGACCAGGAGCTGATGGCCCACCTGGCCGACATGATGACGGCCATCTACCTGGCCGAATCGACGGCGCTGCGCATCGCCCGCCACCCGCGTCTGCAACCGGTGCACGAGGACGTCGCGCAACTGGTGCTGGCCCAGGCGGCAGCGCAGGTGGCGCAGCTGGCGGGCGAGGCCGCCGTGCACCTGGGCATCAGCCCGCCGGCCGTCACGCGCCCGGCAGCCGACCTGCTGGCACTGCGCCAGCGCATCGCGGCGCACGTGGTCGACGCCGGCAGCTGCGTCCTGTAAGGAGCACCGGGCATGGACCTGCAGCACATCACGTTCACGGTCGAGCAGCGTGTCGCCACGCTGACCTTCAACCAGCCGGAAACGCGCAACGCCATCAGCGACGCGGCGATGATCGACGAGATCGTCGCCGTGCTGTCGGCCATCCCGGCGCGGCCCGACATCTCGGTGCTGATCATCACCGGCGCCGGCGAGGCGTTCTCTTCGGGTGGCAACGTGAAGAAGATGCAGGCCAAGGAGAGCCTGTTCGCCGGCACCGCCATGGACATCCAGCAGGCCTACCGGCTGGGTATCCAGCGCATTCCGCTGGCGCTGTACGAGCTGGAAGTGCCGGTGATCGCGGCGGTCAACGGGGCCGCCGTCGGCGCCGGCTTCGACGTCGCCATGATGTGTGACCTGCGCCTGGCCGCCACCAGTGCGCGCTTCGGCGAGACCTTCCTGAACCTGGGCATCATTCCCGGCGACGGCGGTGCCTGGTTCCTGCCGCGCGCGCTCGGTCACCAGCGGGCGGCCGAGCTGACCTTCACCGGCCGTCTGCTGGACGCCGACGAGGCGCTGCAGCTGGGCATCGTGCTCGAGGTGCTGCCGCCGGCCGATCTCATGGCGCGCGCGCACGAGCTGGCGACCCAGATCGCCGCCAAGCCGCCGCAGGCCCTGCGCCTGGCCAAGCGACTGCTGCGCGCCGGACAGGAAATGAGCCTGAAACACTTTCTCGATTACAGCGCCGCGCTGCAGGCGGCCTGCCACGGCACCGAGGACCACGCCGAGGCGTTGGCGGCCTTTTTCGACAAGCGACCGGGCCACTACCAGGGACGCTGACACGGGCCGCCACCGGCCGGACACCATGCTCGACTTTTCCCTGCCTCAGAAAATCGCCATCTGGGCCCTGCCGGTGCTGTTCGCCATCACCGTGCACGAGGTGGCCCACGGCTTCGTCGCCCGTCGCCTGGGCGACCGCACGGCGCAGATGATGGGGCGGCTGACCCTGAACCCGCTCAAGCACATCGACCCGGTCGGCACGGTACTGGTGCCACTGGCCATGCTGCTGCTGCCCGGCGGTTTCCTGTTCGGCTGGGCCAAGCCCGTTCCGATCGGCTACAACAACCTGGGCAACCCCAAGCGCGACATGGCCATCGTGGCCGCCGCCGGGCCGCTGTCGAACCTGCTCATGGCTGCCGGCTGGGCCCTGCTGCTGCGCCTGTCGGTGGAACTGCTGCAGCCACTGCCCTGGGCGGCACAGCCGCTGTTCTTCATGGCCCAGGCCGGTATCGCCATCAACCTCATCCTGATGATCCTGAACCTGGTTCCGATACCGCCGCTCGACGGCGGGCGGGTGCTCACCGGCCTGCTGCCGGTGCGCCAGGCGGCGGCATTGGGCGCCATCGAGCCGTACGGCCTGATAATCGTGCTGGCGCTGCTGCTCAGCGGCGTCCTGTGGCGCATCCTGCAGCCGGTGATACAACTGTTCAACCAACTGCTGCTGGTAATGGTCGGCCTGGGAGGGTCCGCTTGAATACCTTGTCCTCGCCCCACGACCGCGTCCTGTCGGGCATGCGCCCGACCGGGCGCCTGCATCTGGGTCACTACCATGGCGTGCTGAAGAACTGGACGCGCCTGCAGCACGAGCACCGTTGCTTCTTTTTCGCTGCCGACTGGCATGCCCTGACCACCGACTACGAGACCCCGCAGCAGGTTGCCGAGCATACCTACGACATGATCGTCGACTGGCTGGC
>DQBD01000274.1:0-9733 GCA_003526065.1 Gammaproteobacteria bacterium
ACCATCAAGGCGCAGAGCGTGAGCCTGCGTTACACCGCCTCTGACGGGCAGGAATACCTGCTGAACTTCATCGATACGCCCGGACACGTCGATTTCTCCTACGAGGTGTCGCGTTCGCTGGCCGCGTGCGAGGGTGCCCTGCTGGTGGTCGATGCCGCCCAGGGCGTGGAGGCGCAGACCGTCGCCAATTGCTACACCGCCATCGAGCAGGGGCTCGAGGTGGTGCCGGTACTGAACAAGATCGACCTGCCGACCGCCGAGCCCGACCGGGTCAAGCGCGAGATCGAGGAAATCGTCGGCATCGACGCCGAGGACGCGGTCTGCGTCAGCGCCAAGACCGGTCTGGGTGTGGACGAGCTGCTGGAGGCGCTGATCACGCGCGTTCCGCCGCCGCAGGGTGATGACGCCGCGCCGCTGCAGGCACTGGTGATCGATTCCTGGTTCGACAATTACCTTGGCGTCGTCGGCCTGATGCGGGTGGTCAACGGCGTGCTGCGTGTCGGCCAGCGCATCCGCGTCATGTCCAGCGGACGGGCGTTCTCGGTCGACAAGCTCGGCGTGTACACGCCCAAGCGGCGCGACGTGGATGCGCTGGGGCCGGGCGAGGTCGGCTTCGTGATCGCCGCCATCAAGGACATCGACGCGCTGCCGGTGGGTGACACCGTCACCGAGGAATCCCGCCAGGCGACCGTGCCGCTGCCCGGATTCCAGCGCGTCAAGCCGCGGGTGTTCGCAGGTCTGTATCCGGTCGACTCGGCCGATTACGAGGATCTGCGCGACGCCCTGCGCAAGTTGCGCCTGAACGACGCGGCACTCAGTTTCGAGCCGGAAACCTCGCAGGCGCTGGGCTTCGGCTTTCGCTGCGGGTTCCTGGGCATGCTGCACATGGAGATCGTGCAGGAGCGCCTGGAGCGCGAGTACAGGCTGGAGCTGATCACCACCGCGCCGACGGTGCTGTACGAGGTGGTCAACCGCGCCGGCGAGGTGCTGATGGTGGACAACCCGGCCAACTTGCCGGACCCGTCGGCGCTGGAGGAAATCCGTGAGCCGATCCTGGCGGTCAGCATCCTGGTGCCGCCCGCCTACGTGGGCGCGGTGCTTGGCCTGTGCGAGGAAAAGCGCGGCCGCCAGCAGCGCATGAATCATCTGGGCGGGCAGATATCGCTGCAGTACGACATTCCGGCGGCCGAGGTGGTGACCGATTTCTTCGACCGCCTGAAGTCGGTCAGTCGCGGCTTCGCCTCGTTCGAGTACGACTTCGTGCGCTTCGAGCCGGCCGATCTGGTCAAGCTCGACGTGCTGGTCAACAAGGACAAGGTCGACTCGCTGTCGGTCATCGTGCACCGCCAGACGGCCCCCGCGCGCGGGCGCGAGTTGGTGGCCAAGATGGTGGAGCTGATTCCAAAGCAGATGTTCGAGGTGCCGATTCAGGCCGCCATCGGCTCGAAAATCGTCGCCCGCGAGACCGTGCGCGCCATGCGCAAGAACGTCACCGCCAAGTGCTACGGCGGCGACGTGTCGCGCAAGCGCAAGCTGCTGGAGAAGCAGAAAGAGGGCAAGAAGCGCATGAAGCAGATCGGCAACGTGCAGATTCCGCAGGAGGCCTTCATGGCGGTGTTGCACACCGGCAAGGATAAGTGACGGTGGATTTCGCGCTGCTGCTGTTCGTGCTGCTGGTGGTCAGCGGGCTGATCTGGCTGGTGGACGAAATCTGGCTGGCGCGTCATCGCACGGCCAGCGGCGGCGTCGATGCGCCCATGCCGTGGTGGGTGGAGTACGGGCGCTCGTTCTTTCCCGTCATCCTGGCCGTGTTCCTGCTGCGTTCGTTTCTGGTGGAACCGTTTCGCATTCCCTCGGGGTCCATGATTCCCACCCTGCACGTGGGTGATTTCATTCTGGTCAACAAGTTCACCTACGGCATTCGCCTGCCGGTGATCGACAAGAAGGTCATCGACATCGGTGTCCCGCAGCGCGGCGACGTGGTGGTTTTCCGTTACCCGCCGGAGCCGAGCACCGACTACATCAAGCGTGTCGTCGGCGTGCCGGGCGATCGCATCGGCTACTACGATCGCGTCCTGTACGTGAACGGCGAGCCGGTGACCGAACGGGTCAAGGCGCAGGCGCTGCGTG
Source organism: Gammaproteobacteria bacterium (assembly GCA_003526065.1). Next base: position 2,131 of record DQBD01000274.1, read on the forward strand.
AGGACGGGCAGGAGGTGCTGCGGGTGCCCGAGCAACTCGGCGAGCACCGTTACCAGGTGCAGTGGGTGCCGCAGCGGTCGAGCCGGCAGGGGGAGGTGGTGGTGCCGCCGGGCACCTACTTCGTGCTGGGCGACAATCGCGACAACAGCAAGGACAGCCGTTACTGGGGGTTCGTGCCGGACGAGAACCTGGTCGGCAAGGCGTTTTTCATCTGGATGAGTTGGGACAGTCAGCGTTTTGCCGTCGACTGGCGCCGCATCGGCAGCGCCATCCCCTGAGGTCGGCCCGTTGGCGATCTGGTTGATAATGCCCGCGTGGCCGTTGGGGCGGCCTGCTACAGGGAGAACGTGACATGCAGAATCTGCGCGCTGCTCGCCAGGGTGGCTGGTCCTTTTTTTCGCTGATTGCCCTGGTGGCCCTTGGCGTTTTGTTTTTCATCATCGGCATGGCGATGTATCCGGGCTATTACGAGGCCTTCGCCGTGCGCAAGGCGGTCAATTCGCTCGAGGAAGAAATCACCATCGGCCAGATGGGCAAGCCGGCCATCTGGAGGCTGCTGGAAAAGCGGTTCGACATGAGTGGCCTGTACACGCCGACGCCCCAGCGCGACGACCTGACGGTGCAGTACGACAAGCGGACCGGCAAGAAAGTCATCGCCGTCGAATACGACTACAGCGCGCCGCTGTTCTACAACATCAGCGTGGTGATGCACTTCAAGCACGAGATTCAGGTCGAGGGCAGTTGACCACCGACCCATTGGATTTGCTGCAACTGCGGCTTGGCCATCGTTTTGGCGACCCAGCCCTGTTGCGGCGTGCACTGACGCACCGCAGCGCGCGCCGTCAGCACAACGAGCGCCTGGAATTTCTCGGTGACGCACTGCTCGGTTTTCTAGTGGCCGAGGTGCTCACACAGCGTTTTGGTCAGGCCACCGAGGGTGAGCTGACGCGGTCGCGTGCCCGGCTGGTGAGTGGTGAGGCGCTGGCGTCGCTGGCAACGGAACTGCGCCTGGGCGAGTTTCTCGAACTGGGCGCCGGCGAGCGCAAGAGCGGCGGCCAGCGCCGGGCCTCCATCCTGGCGGACGCGTTCGAGGCGCTGATCTGCGCCGTGTATCTGGACGCCGGGCTCGACACCTGCCGCGCGCTGGTATTGCGGCTGTTCGCCGAGCCGCTGGAGCGCCTGCAGCCGGGTGAGGCGCTCAAGGACCCCAAGACCCGCCTGCAGGAGTGGCTGCAGAGCCGGGCGCTGGAGCGTCCGAAATATCAATTGCGCAGTGAGCGCGAACATGGCGGCGTGTGGCAGTTCGAGGTGGAATGCCAGGTGGCGGCCCTGCCCGGGTCGGTCAGCGGTTGTGGCGGCACGCGCCGGGCCGCCGAACAGGCCGCCGCCGCCGTCGCCCTGGAGCGTTTGCAAGGTCATGCCTGATTCAATGTCCGACAACATGCCGGTGCAGCGCGCCGGGTACGTGGCCATCGTTGGCCGGCCCAATGTGGGCAAGTCGACGCTGCTGAACCGATTGGTCGGCCAGAAGCTGGCCATCACCTCGTCCAAGCCCCAGACCACGCGGCATCGCCTGCTCGGTATCCGCACCGAGGATGGCGTGCAGGCGGTGTTCGTCGACACGCCCGGCATCCATCCCGGCCGCGGGCGGGCCCTGAACCGCTACCTGAACCGCACCGCCACCGGCGCGCTCGAGGGGGTGGATCTGGTGCTCATGGTGGTGCAGGGCACGCACTGGACGGCCGAGGACGCGCGTGTGCTGGAATTGGTCAAGGCCAGCGGGCGACCGGCGGTGGCGGTGATCAACAAGATCGACCTGGTGCCGGACAAGGCCCAGCTGCTGGCGCAGATGGAGCGCCTGGGCGCGGCCGGCTGTTTTGCCGAAATCGTGCCGGTGTCGGCACGCAAGGGCAGCAATGTCGATAGCCTGGCGCAGGTGGTCGGCCGCCGGCTGCCGCCCGGTGAGGCGCTGTTTCCGGAAGACCAGGTCACCGACCGCAGCCTGAGCTTCATGGCTGCCGAACTGGTGCGCGAGAAGCTGATGCGGCACCTGCGCGACGAACTGCCGTACGTGTGCACCGTGGCGGTCGAGAGCTTCGTCGAGCAGCCGGAGCAGACCGAGATCAGCGCCATCATCTGGGTCGAGCGGCCCAGCCACAAGGGCATCGTCATCGGCAAGGGCGGTGCGATGCTCAAGCAGGTCGGCACCGAGGCCCGCGCCGATCTGGAAAAGCTGCTGGAAACGCACGTGTTCCTGCAACTGGTCGTGCGCGAGAAGAGCGGCTGGACCGACGACGACGTGGCGCTGCGCACGCTCGGCTACCAGGCCGAGTAGCCGGAGCGGGTAATGGCAGTCGCCTCCCCGGCCGCCCCTGCCCAGGTGCTGCTGCAGCCGGCGTACCTGCTGCACCGGCGGCCCTACCGTGACACCAGCCTGCTGCTGGAGTGCTTCACGCGCGACTACGGCCGGATCGGCCTGGTGGCGCGCGGCGGGCGCGGGCGGTTGGCCGGTGTGCTGCAGCCGTTCACGCCGTTGCTGCTGTCCTGGAGCGGCGGTGGTGACCTGAAGACCCTGACCCTGGCCGAGCCAGACGGGTACGCCGACCCGCTGCGCGGCGTCGCCCTGGCGGCCGGGTTCTACCTGAACGAACTGCTGTTGCGCGGCTGCGCCCGGCTGGACAGCCATCCGCCGGTGTATGCGGCCTATGCCCGGGCGCTGGCCGCGTTGCACGGCCCGGTCGTCGAGCCGGTGCTGCGCCGCTTCGAGCGCGATCTGCTGGCCGGGCTAGGCTATGGCCTGCTGCTGGAGCATGCTGCCGATGGCGCCGCCATCGCGTCGGACGGCCGTTACCACTACCGGCCGGAACACGGCGCCGTGCCGGCGGCGGACGGTGACCTGAGCGGCGCGGCGCTGCTCGCCCTGCAGCACGACACCCTGGACGACCCGGCCCACTGGCCGGCACTCAAGCGGCTGCTGCGCTCACAGTTGCGTTGGCATTTCGGCGACCGGCCGCTGAAAAGCCGTGCCCTCTACCACGCCATTGCCGGGCCTGCGTCCGGCGAACCGAAGCACCCATGACAGACCCTTCCACTGCCCGGCCACCGCTGCTGGGCGTCAACATCGACCACGTCGCCACCCTGCGCCAGGCGCGTCATACGGCCTATCCGGCACCGCTGGATGCCGCCGTGGAGGCGCTGGCCGGGGGGGCCGATTTCATCACCGTGCACCTGCGCGAGGATCGCCGGCACATCCAGGATGCGGACGTGGCGGCACTGCGCGAGCGGCTGACCTGCCGGCTGAACCTGGAGATGGCGGTCACCGACGAGATGGTGGCCGTGGCCGAGCGCCTGCGTCCGTCAGATTGCTGCCTGGTACCGGAGCGGCGCGAGGAGCTGACCACCGAGGGCGGGCTCGACGTGGCCGGCCAGGAGGCACGGGTGGCCGCGGCCGTCGAGCGCCTATCCGCTGCCGGGATAAAGGTGTCGCTGTTCATCGATCCGCAGCCGCAGCAGTTGGCAGCGGCCCGGCGCTGTGGCGCGCCGCTGGTGGAGTTGCACACCGGCCGCTACGCCGAGATGGCAGACGCCACCGGGCAGGCAGCGGAGCTGTCGCGCATCCGGGCCGCCGTGACCGAGGGGCGTGCGTTGGGGCTTACCGTCAACGCCGGGCACGGCCTCAACCTGGACAACGTGGCCGCCATTGCCGCCCTGCCGGGGCTGGCCGAACTCAACATCGGCCACGCGCTGGTGGCGCGCGCCGTGTTCGTCGGCCTGCGCACCGCGGTGGCGGAGATGGTGCAGGCCATTGCCCGGGCGCGGCCGTGATCGCCGGCATCGGCGTCGACATCGTCGCCGTGGCGCGCATTGCGCGCCTGATCGAGCAGCACGGCGAGCATTTCGCGCGCCGCCTGCTGGCCGTATCCGAATTCGACGACTACCGCGCTGCGCCGGCGCCGGCGGCCTTCATGGCCAAGCGCTTCGCCGCCAAGGAGGCCTTCGGCAAGGCCCTGGGCACCGGCATCGCGCGGGGCGTGACGCTGCCGCAGATTGCCGTGCGACACGATGACGCCGGCCGGCCGCTGCTGGAGCTGTCCGGCGCGGCGGCCGAGCACTGCGCGCGGCGCAACATCGTTGCCTGGCATCTGAGCCTGGCCGATGAGCGCGACCATGCGGTGGCGATGGTGGTACTGGAGACGACCTGAGGCGCACCGGCAGCCCCGGACGCATCGTTACTCAGGAAACGGTCTTTTCCAGCAGCCGCTCGCGCTGGCTGGCCTCCGGGCCCTGCGGTGGGCGGGTGATCAGGTCCACGGCCTCGGCGGCGGCGTCGGCCGCCGGCAGCAGGATCAGGTCGATGTCGCGGGCGCGCAAGGCGGGCAGGTCGTCCGACTGGTGGATGGCCACGGCGATGCGCTCGCGGTAGCCGTGATTGCGCAGGGCGTCGACCAGCGCCAGGCGTGGGTCGTCGTGCGTCAGGCTGCCACCGTGCACCGGAATGGCGCACACCACCCACCGGGCGCCGGCCAGCGGCAGGGCCTTGCCGAAGTCCGGGTCGGCGGCATCGCCGTAATGGGCGGCCAGGCCGCGGCTTCGCCAGCGGGCGACCATCTCGGGGTCGAAGTCCACCCCCAGCACGCTCAGGCCGCGTGTGCGCAGGCCCTCGGCGATGGCCGTGCCGTAGCGGCCGAGGCCGAACAGGATGACATCCGCCGGCGCCGGTGCTTCGCTGGGCGCCTGTCGGCGCGGGCTGTCGTTGGCGATGCGTGCCAGCAGCGGTTCGACGCGGCTGTACAGACTGCCCGAGTAGGTCACCAGGTATGTGCTGACGCCGATGCTGACCAGGCCGACCACCGTGATCAGGGCCTGCGCGGTGGCGTCCAGCACGCCGGCCTGCAGTGCCAGTGCGGCCAGGATCAGCGAAAACTCGCTGATCTGCGCCAGTGTCACGCCGGCCATGAAGGCGGTGCGCCGGCCATAGCCGGCCGCCAGCAGGATGGGCAGCACGATCAGCGGCTTTCCGACCAGCACGAACACGGACAGTGCCAGCGCCGGCAGCCACTGGCCGTGCAGGGCGCCGACGTCCAGGCTGGCGCCCAGGCTGACGAAGAAAAACAGCAGCAAGAAGTCCCGCACGCTGGCCAGGCGCGAGGCCAGCGCCTCGCGAAACGGCGTGGCCGCCAGCGCCACTCCGGCCAGCAAGCCGCCCAGTTCCTTGCCCAGGCCGAAGGTATCGGCCAGGCCGGCCAGCAGCGCCGCCCAGGCCAGGGCGAAGGTAACCAGCAGTTCCGGCGAGCGGGCCAGGCGCGCCAGCAGTCCCTGCGCCAGAAAGCGCATGAACAGCAGCACCAGTACCAGCAGTCCGGTACCGCCCAGCGCCGCGTAGGTGAGGCTGCCCTCGGCGCCGCGCATGCCGGCCAGCAGGCCCATCAGTACCACCACCAGCAGATCCTGGGCGATCAGCAGGCCGAGCGCCACGCGGCCGTGCAGCGAGTCGACCTCGCCCTTGTCCCACAGCAGCTTGATGACGATGATGGTGCTGGAAAACGTCAGTGCCAGGCCGATGGCCGCCGCCGTCTGCGGCGGCTGGCCGAGCGCCAGCGCCAGGCCAGTGCCCACGAGCGTGGTGAGCAGGACCTGGGCGCCGCCGGTGGCCAGGGCCACCGGTCCCAGCGTGCGCAGCAGGCCGGGGTCGAGCTTGAGTCCGACCAGAAACAGCAGCACCGCCACACCGAGTTCGCCGAGCACCTGCACGTGCGCGGCATTGGACACCACGCCCAGGGCATCGGGGCCGGCGATGATGCCGGCAACGATGAACGCGACGATCAGCGGCTGACGCAGCCATTGGCCGGCGAAGCCCAGCGCCGCGCCCAGCACCAGCAGCGCGGTGATCTCGTGAAAGGCGGTGTGGCTGGCGGTCATGTCGGCGTGCGCAACGTTGGGTACTGGAGCGAAGCAATTCGCCTGCCAGAAGGCGGATGCGACGCCACGACAAAGCGCAGTCTGGCGTGTGGGTGCTACGCCTTGGTGACCGGGACCGCGGCGGGCATCAGAACGGCTTGACCACGGAGAGACAGACCGCCGCAATCAGGATCAGCGTCGGCACCTCGTTGAAGAAGCGGAAAAAGCGGGCGCTGCGGCGGTTGCGGCCATCGCGCAGTGCGACCCGGTACCGCCCGCACAGCCAGTGGTAGACCACCAGCGCCACGACCAGCGTGAGTTTGGCGTGCAGCCAGCCGGCGCGACCGTACAGTTCCCAGGCATAGCCCACCAGCAGGCCCAGGCCGGCCAGCACGGTGACCCAGGCGGCCGGTGTCATGATGGCGTGGTACAGCCGCCGCTCCATGAGTTCGAAGCGCCGGCGGCCGGCTTCGTCGGCGCAGTCAACGTGATAGACGAACAGCCGCGGCAGGTAGAACAGCCCGGCGAACCAGGCCACCATGGCGATGATGTGCAGGGCCTTCAGCCACAACATGGGAGTACTCCGTCAGGCATCGGCCAGCAGTGGCAGCAAGCGCGCGCGCAGCGCATCGGCCGACAGCACGCCGGAATGGTTGTCGATGATGTGGCCTTCGGCGTCGACCAGCAGGAACTGGGGTGTCTGTGGCGCGATGCCGAGCCGGCGCACGACCCGGGCGTTGACGTCCAGGGCCACGGGAAACGGCATTTCGAGAGCGTCCCGGGCAGCAGCGACGCGGTTGGGCGGGTCATAGGGCATGGCCAGCGCGAGTACCTGCAACCCGCGCGGTTGCAGTTCGCGGTACAGCGCCGACAAAGACGGCATTTCGGCAATGCACGGTGCGCAGGTGCTGGCCCAGAAGACGATCAGCAGTGGCTGGCCACGCAGGGTCTGTCCATTCAGGGCCGGCCCGTCAATGACGGTGAAGGTCAGGTCGGTCGGCAGGCGGTTGGTTGCCTGCGCGGGCGCGCTCAACCACAGGGTCGCGGCGAGAATGAAAAGACTCAGTTGGCGCATGGGTACTGCTTGGTAAGGGCGTAGGGAAGCACATTCTGCCAGTGGGCGCCCCGGCCTCAAACCTTGAAGGTCGGCTCGCGGCCACCAGCAACCGGGCGCAGCGTAAAATATGGGGTTTACCCAATCAGTGGACGAATCCGTGGCGGCGCCGCGCATCTATCTTTACGACAGCACGCTGCGTGACGGACAGCAGACGCAGGGCATCGATTTCTCGGTCGGTGACAAGCTGGCCATCGCCCGCGAACTGGACCATCTGGGCATCGATTACATCGAAGCCGGCTGGCCGGGCGCCAATCCTACCGACGATGCCGTGTTCGCGGCGGCGCCAACGTTGCAGCGGGCGCGGCTGGTGGCCTTTGGCATGACGCGGCGGCCGGGTCGGCCTGCCGCCGACGACCCGGGGTTGGCGCGGTTGCTGGCGAGCCAGGCGCCGGCGATCTGTCTGGTTGGAAAGACGTGGGATTTTCATGTCACCGTGGCGCTGCGCACCACGCTGGACGAGAACCTGGCGATGATCGAGGACAGCCTGGCGTACTGCCAGGCGGCCGGGCGCGAGGTGCTGTTCGACGCCGAGCATTTCTTCGACGGTTACAAGGCCAACCCGGACTATGCGCTGGCCTGCCTGGAGGC
>DQBD01000274.1:10078-18400 GCA_003526065.1 Gammaproteobacteria bacterium
TGCCGCACGAGGTGGAGCAGATCGTCGGCGCGGTCGCGCAACACATTCCCGGCGACCAGCTGGGCATCCATTGTCACAACGACACCGACAACGCCGTCGCCAACAGTCTGGCGGCCGTGCGCGCCGGCGCCCGTCAGGTGCAGGGCACCCTGAACGGCCTGGGCGAGCGCTGCGGCAATGCCAACCTCATTTCGCTGGCGCCGACGCTGATGCTCAAGCTCGGCTACGCCACCGGGCTCGATGCCGACGACCTGGCGCACCTGACGCATGCCTCGCATTTCGTCGACGAGCGCCTGAACCGCACGCCGAACCGACACGCGCCGTATGTCGGCGAGAACGCGTTCGCACACAAGGGCGGGCTGCACGTGTCGGCGGTGGAAAAGGACCCGCGCAGCTACGAGCACGTGGCGCCGGAGCAGGTCGGCAACCACCGCAAGATTCTGGTTTCCGATCAGGCCGGTCGGGCCAATGTGCTGGCGCTGCTGGACGAGGTGGGGCTCGCGCTGGCGGCCGACGACCCGCGTGTCGGCCAGCTGGTGGAGCTGGTCAAGGCGCGCGAACTGGAGGGCTACACCTACGACGGCGCCGAGGCGAGTTTCGAGCTGCTGGCGCGCGGCCTGCTGGAGGGGTTGCCCGAGTATTTCGTGCTCGACACGTACCGCGTGATCGACGAGCGTCGGCTGACCGAGGGCCAGCTGGTCACCCTGTCCGAAGCCACCATGAAGGTACGCGTCGGCGGGCGTCTGCACATGACCGTGGCCGAGGGCAACGGTCCGGTGCACGCACTGGACCTGGCCCTGCGCCAGGCGCTGCTGGCGGCTTACCCGGCCCTGACCGAGCTTCAGCTGACGGACTACAAGGTGCGCATTCTGGAATCCGCCGCCGGTACCGGGGCAGTGACGCGGGTGATGCTGGAATGCAGCGACGCCAGTCGCCGGCGCTGGACCACGGTCGGCGCCTCGAGCAATGTCATCGAGGCGTCGTGGCAGGCGCTGTCGGATGCCATCGTCTACAAGCTCTGGCACGACGCGCACGCCCGAGGCCGCGCGTAGGCGCTATACCTTCAGCAGGTGCTGCCGGTAGTGGCGCAGCTCGCGGATCGAGTCGTGGATGTCCTCGAGCGCCAGGTGTGAAGAGCGCTTCTTGAACGAGGCCAGCACGTCAGGCGCCCAGCGCTGGGCCAGTTCCTTCAGGCTGCTGACATCCAGGTTGCGGTAGTGGAAATAGGCTTCCAGGTCCGGCATCAGGCGGGCCAGGAAACGGCGGTCCTGGCAGATGCTGTTGCCGCACATCGGCGAGGTGTTGCGCTCCACGTGGTGGCGCAGGAAGTCCAGCGTCTGGCGCTCCGCCTCGGCGGTGTCGACAGTGGAGTTGCGCACCCGTTCGACCAGACCGCTCTTGTTGTGTTGGCGTGTGTTCCACTCGTCCATGCCGGCCAGCATCTCTTCCGGCTGGCGGATGGCCAGTACCGGCCCCTCGGCCACCACGTTCAGTTCGGAATCGGTGATCACCGTGGCGATCTCGATGATGGCGTCCCAGGCGGTGTTGAGCCCGGTCATCTCGAGGTCGATCCAGATTAGCGGGCCGGCTTTGGGGGAAGGCATCGGATATCCGGAGGCAAAGGGGGAAGGCGCCGATTAAACGTCACCGGCGGGCAAGGGTACAAATTGGGGGCGCGGACTATAGCACGCGGGTCCTGTGTCCCCGGTTCGGGGCCGGGATGCCTCAGCCCTCGTAGTCGCGCCGGCCGAGCAGGGCCTGGCGCAGCGTGCCACCGTCGACGAACTCGAGTTCGCCCCCCATGGGCACGCCATGGGCGATACGCGTGCTGCGGATGCCGCGCGCGCGCGCCAGGTCGGCGATGTAGTGGGCGGTGGCCTCGCCCTCGACGGTGGGGCTGGTGGCCAGGATCAGTTCGCGCACGTCGCCTTCGTCCAGACGCGCTTCGAACCGGTCCAGTTCCAGCTCCTCGGGACCGATGCCGTCGAGCGGCGACAGGCGGCCATGCAGGACGTAATACAGACCCTGAAAGCCGCTGGCCTGGTCGATGGCCTGCACATCGGCGGGGCTTTCCACCACGCACAGCAGCGCGCGATCGCGCTGCGGTGAGGCACAAACGGCGCAGGTTTCCTGCTCGGTGAGGTTGCGGCACTGCCGGCAACGTCCGATCCGTTCCATGGCCTCGAGCAGCAGTTCGCCGAGTCGGCGACCGCCGTCACGATCGCGCACCAGCAGGTGAAAGGCCATGCGCCGGGCCGATTTGGGGCCCACACCCGGCAGCCGCTGCAGGGCGTGCGTCAGGCTGTCCAGCAGGCCGGTCGCCACGCGCGACTCAGAACGGCAGGTTCATGCCCGGCAGCTTGAAGCCGCCCAGCGCGCTGCCCATGTGGTCCTGGCTGGCCTGCTCGACCTTGCGCAGGGCGTCGTTGACGGCGGCGGCGACCAGATCCTCCAGCATGTCGCGGTCGTCACCGACCAGGCTGGGGTCGATGGTGACGCGGCGCACCTGGTGGGCGCAGTTCATGGTGACCGTCACCAGGCCACCGCCGGCGGCGCCGTTGACTTCGATGTTGGCCAGTGCTTCCTGCGCCTTCTGCATGGCTTCCTGCATGCGCTGAGCCTGCTGCATGAGCTGATTCATGTTGCCTTTCATGCGTGTTCACCGTGGTTGGGGCATGGGCCCAAGTGTATCGGGACCGCCGGCCGGCGGGGCCGGGCGATCAGGGTGACGGTGCGGCGGAGCCGTCGATGACGCGGGCGTCGAGTGCGTCCATCAGTCCTTGCACCAGCGGTTCGGCTTCCAGCGCAGCGCGTGCCTGTGACTGTTGCGCGGCCGCGGCACGGGCCTGCTGGCGCGCCGGTGTTTCGGCCTCACCGTTCTGGCGGCCGAAGCTGACCTGCGCCGGCGTGCCGAGCACGCTCGACAGCGCTTCGGTCACCGCCTGGCGCGTGGTGGGGGTGAGCAGTCCCTGGCTGCGGCTGTCGACCGCCAACTCGAACGATGTGCCGCGGCGCTGCACCAGCACGCAGTGCTGAACCAGTTGCTGGGCGGCGCCGCGCAGCGGCAGACGGGCGACCAGGGCGCTCCAGTCATCGGTGCCGGCGGGTGTCGTCGGTGGGGGCGGTGCGGGGGGTGCCGACGACACCGGCGGTTGGGCGCGGGTCGTCGGTGTGGCCGCTCCCGGGGTGGCGCCGGCCGGGTTCGAGCGGCGTGGCGCAGGCTCGCTGCCGCCATCGTCGGGTCGGAACACCAGCAGGCGCAGCAGCAGCATTTCGAGGCCGCTGGCCGGGTCCGGCGCCAGCGGCAGGTCGCGTCGGCCGAGCAGCGTCATCTGGTAATAGAGCTGCACGTCCTCCGGTGCCAGGCGCGCGGCCAGTGCCTGCACGGCGGCGGGGTCGGCATCGGCGGCCAGGGTGGCGCCCGGTACCGTCTGGCACAACGCCACCTGGTGCAGCAGGCGCAACAGGTCGTCGACGACGGCGGCCGGATCGGCGGCCTGGGCGTTGATTTCACCGAGTGCCTGCAGCAGTGCCGCGCCGTCACCGTCGGCCAGTGCGCCCAGCAGGCGCACCGCGTGGCTGCGATCGAGCGTGCCCAGCATGGCGCGCACGCTGTCGGCGGCCAGCGGGCCGTCGTCGAGCATCAGCGCCTGGTCGAGCAGGCTCAGGGCGTCGCGCATGCTGCCGGCAGCCGCGCGTGCCAGCAGTTCCAGGGCCGCTGCCTCGGCGCCCAGGCCCTCGGCATCGAGCACCCGCTGCAGCTGGCCGCCGATCTGTTCGGCGGTCAGGGCACGGAGGTTGAATTGCAGGCAGCGCGACAGGATCGTCGGCGGAATCTTCTGCGGGTCGGTGGTGGCCAGCAGGAACTTGATGTGCGGCGGAGGTTCTTCGAGCGTCTTGAGCAGCGCGTTGAAGCTGCTCTTCGAGAACATGTGCACCTCATCGATGAGGTACACCTTGAAGCGGCCCTGGGTCGGCGCGTACTGGACGTTTTCCAGCAGCTCACGGGTGTCGTCGACGCCGGTGCGCGAGGCAGCGTCCACCTCGAGCAGGTCCATGAAGCGCCCGGCGTCGATGCTCTGGCAGGCGGCACACTGGCCGCACGGCTCGACGCTGACGCCCTGCTCGCAATTCAGCGCCTTGGCGAACAGGCGTGCGACCGTGGTCTTGCCAACGCCGCGGGTGCCGGTGAACAGGTAGGCGTGATGCAGGCGATCGCTGCCCAGCGCGTTGGTCAGCGCCCGGCGCACGTGTTCCTGGCCGACCATGTCGGCGAAGCGGCGCGGACGCCACTTGCGGGCGAGGGCCTGGTAGCTCATGGGGTGGCGGAACCTGCCAGCCGGACCCCGGCACCTGAATCGCCCGCTACCGTTGCTCCCTTCCGGGCCTGGCGGGGTTCACGGGCTATCACCGCGGGGGAACTGACAGGCCCGCCATTGAATCGGCAGAACTGGCGGAGAGGGAGGGATTCGAACCCTCGATACGCTTTTGACGTATACACACTTTCCAGGCGTGCTCCTTCAACCACTCGGACACCTCTCCGGGAGATCGGCCCCGACCGTGAGGAGCTGCGAGTACGGCCGGGGATGGCACGGCCGAGCCGTGCGTGATCAGCTGACGCGCGAGTAGTACTCGACGACGAAGTTCTCGGCCACTTCGAGCGGCACGTCGGTGCGCTCGGGCTGGTGGCGGAAGGTGCCGGTCATCTCGCTCGCGTTCAGGTCCAGGTATTCCGGCAGGCTCAGCGACGGCGACTGCAGGGTCTCCACGATCACCGGGTGCTTGCGGCTGCCCTCGCTGATGCCGATGACGTCGCCCGGACGCAGCTGGTAGCTGGGGATGTCCACGCGACGGCCGTTGACCGTGACGTGGCCGTGCTTGACCACCTGACGGGCCGCCGGGATGGTCGGCGCGAAGCCCAGCCGGAACACAACGTTGTCCAGGCGCGACTCCAGCAGCGTCAGCAGGTTCTTGCCGGTGTCGCCCTTGCGGCTGGCGGCAGCCTTGAAGTAGTTGCGCAGCTGGCGCTCGCCGATGCCGTAGTTGTAGATGAGCTTTTGCTTCTCATCCAGACGCAGGCGGTAGTCGCTGGCGCGACCGCGCCGCGCGCCATGCTGGCCGGGCGGGTTGCTGCGAACGCCGTCGGTCTTGCGGGTGAGACCGGGCAGCTGCTGTTGAAAGCGCCGCACGACCCTGAGACGGGGACCGGTGTACCGTGCCATTGATGCTGTGTCCTGACCTGAAAAAAACGCCGGGCGGTGCCCGGCGTACGAAACTCAAGACGGGTATCTTAAACGCGGCGGCGGGAGGCTTTCAAGCCACCGCCGCGCGCCGCGGTCCGGGGCCGTGTCGGCTGCAGGGCGGCGGTGATGGCTTCCAGTTCCTGGGCCGTGGCGTCGCGGTGCTGTCCGCGGCCGAGGCCGCGTGGCAGCTGCAGCGGTCCGAAGCGGATGCGCAGCAGGCGGCTGACGGTGATGTCCTCGGCCGCCCACAGGCGCCGCACCAGGCGGTTGCGGCCTTCGTCGACGGTGACGTGGAACCAGCGGTTGCGCCCTTCTCCTCCGGCCGGGGTGATGGACAGGAACCGCGCCGGGCCATCCTCCAGCTCGACGCCGTGGCGCAGACGCTCGAGCATCGCGCCGTCCACCGGGCCGATCACCCGTACCGCGTATTCGCGTTCCAGGTGACTGGCCGGATGCATCAGGCGGTGAGCGAGGGTGCCGTCGGTGGTCAGCAGCAGCAGGCCGGAACTGTTGATGTCGAGCCGGCCGACACTGATCCAGCGCCCGCCGGCCAGTGCCGGCAGGCGGTCGAACACGGTCGGCCGCCCCTGCGGGTCGTGGCGCGTGCACACCTCGCCTTCGGGCTTGTGGTACAGCAACAGGCGCGTCTTGGGAGGCGCCCCCAGCAGCACGGGGCGGCCATCGACGGTGATGCGGTCGGCGGGGGTGACGCTTTGGCCGAGCGTGGCTGGTCGGTCGTTGACCTGTACGCGGCCGGCGCGGATCCAGTCCTCGATGTGCCGCCGCGAGCCCAGTCCGGCGCGGGCCAGGACCTTGTGCAGCCGCTCGGCGGCCTGGCGTTCAGCTGGCATGGGTGTCGGCCGCCTCGGCCAGCATGGACAGTTGCGGCTCGTGGGCCGGGTCGGCCAGGTCGGCCAGGGATGGCAGCTCGCCGAGACTGCGCAGGCCGAAATGATCCAGGAACGCCCGTGTGGTGCCGAACACGGCCGGGCGTCCCGGTACCTCGCGGTGTCCCACGGCGCGTACCCAGCCGCGGTCGATCAGGGTCTTGAGCAGGTTGCTGCCCAGCGACACGCCGCGGATGTCCTCGATGTCCGCGCGCGTCACCGGCTGGCGGTAGGCGATGATGGCCAGTGTTTCCAGGGCGGCGCGCGAGTAGCGCGGTGCGCGCTCGGCCAGCAGCGGCGCCACCGCGGCGGTGTAGGTGGCGCGCACCTGGTAGCGGTAGCCGCCGGCGGTGTGCGTCAGTTCGAGTGCGCGTTCGGCGCACTCCAGGGTCAGCTGGTCGATGGCCTGCTGGATGTCGGCGCGGCTGGGCGTGCGTCCGCCGGGCGTCAGGCGCTGCAGCTGGTCGATGCCGAGCGGCTCGCTGGCCACCAGCAGCGCCGCTTCGATCAGGCGGGTCAGGTCCATCAGGCGGCCTTCAGGTAGATGGGGCCGTACGCTTCGTTCTGGCTGAGGTCGATCAGCCGCTCGCGTACCAGCTCGAGGATGGCCAGAAAACTCACCACCACGCCGGCGCGGCCCTCATCGGCGTGCAGCAGGTCCAGCAACGGCGTGAAGCGGTCGGCGGTCAGCTGGCCGAGGATGCGGCTCATGCGTTCGCGCACCGACAGCGGTTCACGGCGCACGTGGTGGTGTGCGGTGAGCGCGCTGCGGGCCAGCACTTCGGTCATGGCGGCCAGAAGCTCGCCCAGACTCACCTGCGGTTGCGGCGGCGGCAGGTCGAGATCGGGCAGTGCCACGGCCAGCGGCAGCACGTCGCGGCCGAACTGCGGCCAGTCGGCCAGCGCCTGGCCGGCGTTGCGAAAGCGGGCGTAGTCCTGGAGGCGCCGGACCAGGGCGGCACGCGGGTCGTCCTCGGTGTCGTCTTCTGTCGGGCGGGGCAGCAACATGCGCGATTTGATTTCTGTCAGTACCGCGGCCATGACCAGATAGTCGGCGGCCAGCTCCAGGCGCAGGTCGCGCATCAGTTCGACGTAGGCCATGTACTGCACCGCCACGTCGGCAACCGGAATGTCCAGTATGTCCAGGTTCTGGCGCCGGATCAGCCACAGCAGCAGGTCGAGCGGTCCTTCGAAGGCCTCCAGGAACACCTCGAGCGCGTCCGGGGGGATGTACAGGTCCTCCGGCAGGCGCGTCAGGCGTTCGCCATGCACCCGCGCCAGCGGCAGTTCCTGCTGGGTTGGCTCCACGGCGGCGGTCATCGACGTGCTCAGCGGTAACCCAGCCCCATGACCTGGCGCACCTCGTCCAGGGTCTCGCGCGCGACCTCGCGCGCCTGCTCGCAGCCGGCGGCGACGATTTCACGCAGCAGGCCGGGGTCGTCCTCGAACGGCTTGGCGCGCTCGCGAAACTGCGCCAGTTCGGCCTGTACCGCTTCGATCAGCGGCTTCTTGCAATCCAGGCAGCCAATACCGGCGCTGCGGCAGCCTTCCTGCACCCAGTCCCGGCGGGCCTCGTCCGAGTAGACCTGGTGCAGGCCCCACACCGGGCACTTTTCCGGGTCGCCCGGGTCGCTGCGACGGACCCGCGCCGGGTCGGTGGGCATGGTGCGCATCTTCTGCGCCACCGTGTCCGGGTCCTCGCGCAGGGCGATGGCGTTGCCGTAGGACTTGGACATCTTGCGCCCGTCCAGGCCCGGCATCTTGGAGGTTTCGGTCAGCAGGGGCTGCGGTTCCGGCAGCACGATGATGCCCGAGCCCTCCAGGTAGCCGAGCAGCCGCTCGCGGTCGCCGATGCTGATGCCGGTCTGGCCGCGCACCAGCGCCTGGGCCACGGCCAGGGCCTCGTCGTCGCCGCGTTCCTGGTAGGCGCGGCGGTTGTCCTCGTACAGCTGCGCCTGCTTCTTGCCCAGCCGGCGCCGCGCACCCTGCACGCGCGCCTCGAAGTCCGGTTCGCGGCCGTACAGGTGGTTGAAACGCCGCGCCACCTCGCGCGTGAGTTCCAGGTGCGCCACCTGGTCCTCGCCCACCGGCACCATCGTCGCCTTGTAGATGAGGATGTCGGCGCTTTGCAGCAGCGGATAGCCGAGGAAGCCGTAGGTGGCCAGGTCGCGCTCGCGCAGCTGCTCCTGCTG
>DQBD01000019.1:0-1170 GCA_003526065.1 Gammaproteobacteria bacterium
TCCCGGAGGGCAAGATCGCGCTCGGCAAGCTGGCTCAGGCCATCATGCACGGCGCCGAGGTGCTGCAGATCGCCGGCAACTTCGATGACGGCATGCAGCTGGTCAAGGAACTGGCCCGGACCGCACCGGTCACGCTGGTCAACTCGGTCAACCCGCACCGCCTGCAGGGACAGAAGACCGCCGCCTTCGAGATCGTCGACACCCTCGGCCGGGCACCGGACTATCACTGCCTGCCGGTCGGCAACGCCGGCAACATCAGCGCCTACTGGATGGGCTACGCCCAGTACCAGGGCGCCGGGCGCTGCCACCTGCCGGTGATGGCGGGCTACCAGGCCGCCGGCGCGGCGCCGTTCGTGGCCGGCCACCCGGTCGAGCAGCCGGAAACCGTCGCCACCGCCATCCGTATCGGCAACCCGCAGTCCTGGGACAAGGCCATCGCCGCGCAGCAGGAATCCGGCGGCTGGTTCGCCGCCCTGAGCGACGACGAGATCCTGGCCGCCCAGAAGCTGCTGGCCGAACAGGAAGGCGTGTTCTGCGAGCCCGCCTCGGCGGCATCGATCGGCGGCGCCCTGCGCGACCTGCAATCCGGCCGCATCCCGCCCGGCAAGACCCTGGTGTGCACGCTGACCGGCAACGGCCTGAAGGATCCGGACGTGGCGCTGCGCAGCGCGCCGGACCTGAAACCGGTCAAGGCCGACCGGGCCACGCTGGAGGCCGCCATCCTGCGCCGCCTGGAGCGCCGCTGAGCAATGCCGGCGGTTTCAGGCACCTGAAACCGCCGGCCCATGACGCAAGCTGCGGCCGGCTGGGCCGGCGCAGCTTGCCATCAACCGATCAGCCGGCCTGACTGTCGACGCCGGACAGCGCCAGCCAGGTGGACACCACCGTGTCCGGATTCAGGGACACGCTCTCGATGCCCTGCTCGACCAGCCACTGCGCCAGGTCCGGGTGATCGGACGGCCCCTGGCCACAGATACCCACATACTTGCCGGCCCGCCGACAGGCTTCGATGGCCAGCTGCATCAGTGCCTTGACCGCGCCGTCGCGTTCGTCGAACTCGCCGGCCACCAGGCCGGAATCGCGGTCCAGGCCCAGCGTCAGCTGGGTCAGGTCGTTCGAGCCGATGGAGAAGCCGTCGAAGTACTCCAGGAACTGGTCCGCCAGCACGGC
>DQBD01000019.1:1489-5744 GCA_003526065.1 Gammaproteobacteria bacterium
TTCAGGCCCTGCTCGGCCAGCAACTCGGTCACCTGCCGTGCCTCGTCCAGCGTGCGCACGAACGGGATCATGATCTCGACGTTGGTCAGGCCCATGTCGTCGCGCACCCGCTTCAGGGCCCGGCACTCGAGGGCAAAGCAGTCGCGGAAGCTGTCGGCGATGTAGCGCGAGGCACCACGGAAACCCAGCATGGGGTTTTCCTCGTGCGGCTCGTACAGCTCGCCGCCGAGCAGGTTCGCGTACTCGTTGCTCTTGAAGTCGGACATGCGCACGATCACCGGCTTCGGCCAGAAGGCCGCGCCCAGCGTGGCCACGCCTTCGGTGAGCTTGTCCACGAAAAAGCTCTGCGGGTCGGCATAACCGGCGATGATCTCGTCGATGGTGCTGCGCAGGTCGGAGCCGAGCGAGGCGTAGTTGATCAGCGCCTTCGGGTGTACGCCGATCACGCGGTTGATCAGGAACTCCAGGCGCGCCAGCCCGACGCCGGCGTTGGGCAGGCTCGAGAAGTCGAACGCCCGGTCCGGGTTGCCGATGTTCATCATCACCTTGGTCGGTGGCGTCGGCATGCTGTCCAGACGCACCTCGCTGACCTCGCTCTTGAGCGCGCCCTCGTAGATGAAGCCGGTGTCGCCCTCGGCGCAGGACACCGTCACCGCCTGGCCAGTGCTCAGATGGTCGGTGGCATCACCACAGCCGACCACCGCCGGGATGCCCAGTTCGCGGGCGATGATGGCGGCGTGACAGGTGCGCCCGCCACGGTTGGTGACGATGGCCGCGGCGCGCTTCATCACCGGCTCCCAGTCCGGGTCGGTCATGTCCGCGACCAGCACCTCGCCCGGCTGCAGCTCACCCATCCGCGACGGGCTGTCGATCACCCGCGCGGCGCCGACACCGATACCCTGACCGACACTGCGGCCGGTCACCAGCACCTTGGACTTCTCCTTCAACTGATAGCGGCGCAGCACCTGCGAGTCGCCGCGCGCCTTCACCGTCTCGGGGCGCGCCTGCAGGATGTACAGCTCACCGTCCTCGCCGTCCCTGCCCCACTCGATGTCCATGGGACGCCCGTAGTGTTCCTCGATGATCAGCGCCTGACGCGCCAGCGCCTCGACCTCGGCATCGCTCAGGCAAAAACACCGCCGGTCGTCCTCGGGCACGTCCACGGTGGTGGTCGAACGCCCGGCCCCGACGCTGTCGGTATAGATCATCTTGACCATCTTGCTGCCGCGATGGCGCGAGATCACCGCCGGCCGGCCGGCGCGCAGCGTCGGCTTGTGCACGTAGAACTCGTCCGGGTTGACCGTGCCCTGCACCACGGTCTCACCCAGACCGTACGAGGCGGTCACGAACACCGCATCGCGAAAGCCGGTTTCCGTATCCAGGGTGAACATCACGCCGGCAGCGCCGATGTCACTGCGCACCATGCGCTGGATGCCCGCCGACAGCGCCACCACTTCGTGGGCGAAGCCCTGGTGCACGCGGTAGGCGATGGCGCGGTCATTGAACAGGGAGGCGAACACGTGACGTACCGCGTTCAGCACGTGATCCGCCCCGCGGATGTTCAGGAACGTCTCCTGCTGGCCGGCGAAGGACGCGTCCGGCAGGTCCTCTGCGGTGGCCGACGAGCGAACCGCCACCGACACATCGCCATGCTCGCCGCACAGCTGCCGGTACGCGTCGACGATGCCCTGCTCGAGGCCATCCGGGAACGGCTGCTGAAGGATCCAGCCACGAATCTTGTCGCCTGCCGCCAGCAGCGCCGTCACGTCGTCGACGTCCAGCGCGTCCAACTCGGCCTTGATGCGATCAGCCAGCCCGTCCTTCGCCAGAAAGTCGCGATACGCCTGCGCCGTGGTGGCAAACCCGCCCGGCACCCTGACGCCCAGCGGCGCCAGGTGGCTGATCATCTCGCCCAGGGAGGCGTTCTTGCCGCCCACCTGCTCGACATCATGCATGCCCAGGGTGTCGAACCAACGCAGATAATCGGACATGCACAACTCCGGAAGAACAACTGGACCAAAAAGTGATTTTCCAACCCGGCCGGCGAAGGTTACACCCCCCGGTCAGGCGAAAAATGCCGGGCGCGACCCGACAGTGGCATCTATTTTGCCAGACCCGGCCAACACACCGAAGCAGACCGCCTCAGAACCCCGATTCCACTGAACGCTATTGCAGTTCCCGCCGGGCTTGATCAAGGTCAGCGGGCGCTTGCTTTTTAGACTGTCGGCCTCATAATTCGCAGCGCGTTCGTTATAGGCTTTTTGGGCCTACCGCACTCTTGCGATTTCTTCACCTTGCCAACAAATAGGGGCATGTTATGCAGAACAAATTGATGATCGGAAAACTCGCAGCGGTTGCGCTGTTCGCCACCCTGTCCGCCGGTTGCGCGACCAAGGGTTACGTGAACGAGCAGGTTGCCCAAGCCAAGTCTGCGGCCGACAGCGCCCAGGCCACGGCCAACGCTGCCGCGTCCAAGGCTGACGCCGCCGGCGCCACCGCCAACGAAGCGCTGGCCGCCGCCAAGGCTGCCCAGCAGTGCTGCGTCGACACCAACGAGAAGATCGACCGCATGTTCAAGAAGTCGATGCTGAAGTAAGCATCGCCTTGTAGAGTGAAATAAAAAGGCGGGGCCAGCACATGCCGGCCCCGCCTTCTTTGTGTGTGTCGAGGCAAAAGCCCCGACCGTGGCGCCACATCCCTTAGCGTTGCGCCACCCGGCGGTGGGTGTCTTCACCGGGCTCCGAAGCGGTCTCGTCGCGCGCGTCCATCAATCGCGCGCCGTTGATGTAAGTGATCGGCACCGGCATGCCACTGGGCTTCTGCAGCTCGCGTCGCACCGTCACCCAATCGACGTCGGCGGTGGACACACCCCGGTCGGCGAGCAGCCTGGAAATCTCTCCCAGCGCGCCCTGCTTGCGCCCCTGCTCCTCCTTCAACGGCGGGTGCGCCTCAAGGTACGTGACACCGAACGCCTGGCCGATCTTGAACGGCTGGCTGACAAACATCACCTGCGTGCCCAACGTGACCTGACCGAACAGGGCCTCGATGTGTTCCGGGTACAGCCGCAGACACCCGTGCGTCACCCGCATGCCGATGCCGTACGGCCGGTTGGTGCCGTGAATCAGGTAGCTGGGGAGACTCAGACGAAGCGCGTACTGACCGAGCGGGTTGTCCGGCCCCGCCGGCACCACCCGCGGCAGGATGTCGCCCCGCTCGGCGTGCTCGATGCGGATTGACTCCGGCGGCGTCCAGCTGGGATTGGGCAGCTTTTGCGTGATCTTGGTGATGCCCAGCGGGCTGCGCCAGTCGTAGCGGCCGATACTCAGCGGGTAGGTCACCACCTGCCTGAACTCACCCTTGGACGGCGGAAAGTAGTACATCCGCATTTCCGGCAGGTTGATGACGATGCCTTCCCGGCGCGTCTTCGGCAGGATGTGCTGCGTCGGCAACGTCACCCGTGTGCCCTCACCGGGCATCCACGGATCGACACCCCGGTTGGCCATCTTGATTTCGTTGTAGCCAAGCCCGCCACGGCGCGCGATGTCGAGCAGCGTGTCCTCGTGGCGCGCGTCCACCACGCGCACCTGGCCGACCAGGTCGACTTCCGCCGGTGGCAACGGCAAGGTCTCGGCCCGGGCGCCGAAAGCCATCGCAGCGAGCGCCGCCAGAACGGCGCCAGACCCAAAACGCTTGTGGGCACGTAGAACGGTCACGCGAAACACGCTCCGGCGAAAAATGGCGCGAAGAAAAATGGCGCGAAAGTGTATAGCAAAGCGCCGTCTGCTCGGCGCCGTGTCTTGGTCCGCGCCGCTGCCTCGACACACCCTTGAAGTGTACTGCGCGCGCGCGATGCCGACTCAGGCCGAGATGCGCTCCAGGCCGTTCAGGTACGGGCGCAGCACGTCCGGCACCGTGACCGAGCCGTCGGCCTGCTGGTAGTTCTCCAGCACCGCCACCAGCGTGCGGCCCACGGCCAGGCCGGACCCGTTCAGCGTGTGCAGCAGTTCCGGCTTGCCGGTGGCCGGATTGCGCCAGCGCGCCTTCAGGCGCCGGGCCTGAAAGTCGCCGAAGTTCGAGCACGAGGAGATTTCCCGGTACTTGCCCTGCCCCGGCAGCCAGACTTCGAGGTCGTAGGTCTTGGCCGCGGAAAAGCCCATGTCGCCGGTGCACAGCGCCATCACCCGGTACGGCAGGCCGAGCTGCTGCAAGACCGCCTCTGCATCGGCGGTGAGTTCCTCATGCGCCTGCCAGGACG
>DQBD01000078.1 GCA_003526065.1 Gammaproteobacteria bacterium
GGGGGGGGGGCCGGGGCGCGCCCCCCCCCCGGGTGCCGCCGACGCGCTGGCGCCGACCCGCCTGCTCGATCTGCCACCAGCGCTGATGGCCGAGCGCGATGGCCTGCTGGCGCAAGTGCCGGCGGGCGCCGCCGCGCCGGGGCAGTCGGTGGCCGGTGGCGACTTCGTGGCGGTGTTGTTGCCCTACGGTGATGAACTGGAGGCAGCGGCGCAGGCCATCACCGCCGGCCTGGTGGCGGCCCGTCTGGGCGATCCGTCGGGCCCATCGCTGCGGTTTTATTCCAGTGGCGACGATGTCGTCGCCAGTTACCGGCGGGCCGTGGCCGATGGCGCGGCCGTGGTGATCGGGCCGCTGCAAAAGGCGGAGGTCCGCGCCCTGGCGGCGATGCCGTTGGCGCGGCCGACGCTGGCGCTGAACAACCCGGCGCGGACCGCCGGCCAGATCAACCTGTACCGGCTGTCGCTGGACCCTGCCGACGAGGCGGCCGCCGGGACGCGGTGGCTGACCGCCGCCGGCTACCGGCGCGTGGCCATGTTGTACGTGGACGACCCCTGGGGGCGGCGCCTGCGCACCTTGTACCGGCAGGCCCTCGAGGCCCAGGGTGGGCAGCTGGTGGGGGCGGTGCCTTTCGACGCGGGTGACACGGATTTTGCGCCGGCCCTGCGCAGCCTGTTCGCCGACCGGCTGGCATCGGCCGACCCGGTGATCGCGACCGGAAGCGGGCCGCAGGCGTTGATTGTGATCGCCGCCGGCGCGGATGCGCGTCAGATCATGCCGCAGCTGGAGTACGTGGGCCTTTTCGATCTGCCGGTACTGGGGACTTCGCGGCTGTGGAACGGCAATCCCAACCGCGCGGCCGACGCGGACCTCGGCAATTTGGTGTTCTGCGACAGTCCCTGGGCGCTGGAGTCCCGCACGGATGCGGGCTCGCCCGGGCCGTTGGCCGCTGCGACGCGTGTCTGGCCACTGCTGGAGCGCAGCCCGCCGCGGCTGGCCGCCCTTGGTGCGGACGCCTACGCGCTCGGTCGCCTGCTGTGGCAGGGCAGGTCGGTGGATGCGCTGCCTGACGGGCTGACCGGTGCGCTGGCGATGGATGTCGACGGTACGCTGCGCCGACAGGTGCTCGATTGTGCGCGTTTCAGCGGTGGTGTGCCGGTGGTCATGACGCGTGGCAGTTTTCCGTGACGGCCGCTGCGCCGCACCTGCAGCGCGGCCGGGACGCCGAGGCATTGGCAGCCGCCCATCTGACGAAACAGGGGCTGGCGATCGTGGCGCGCAACTACCGCGCGGCAGGCGGTGAGATCGACCTGATCGCGCGCCACGGCGCCGAGTTGGTGTTCGTGGAAGTGCGCAGCCGGCGCAGTGGCGCCTTCGGCAGTGCCGCCGAGTCGGTCACGGCGGCCAAGCGCCGGCGCATACTGAAGGCCGCAGAACAGTACTTGCTGGCATGGCGTCCGCGTCCGTTGCCGCCGTGTCGCTTCGATGTGATCAGCTTCACCGGTGCACTCGATCTGGAGCACCTGGTCTGGTTGCAGAACGCCTTCACCGCTGATTGACCCCCGGTTCCCAGAGCATGAATTCGATCACCCTGGTCATCGACCGTTTCGACGAGAGCGCCCGCCTCAAGCAGGCCACTGCAGGCGTCCTGGCGCCGGCCATTGCGCGCGCGGCAAGTCGCCTGGCGCAGGTGCTGCGCAGCGGCGGCAAGTTGCTGGTGTGCGGCAACGGCGGTTCGGCGGCGGATGCCCAGCACTTCAGTGGCGAGTTGCTGGGCCGCTTCGAGTGCGAGCGCGCCGGGCTGCCGGCCATCGCGCTGCATGCGGACACCTCCACGCTGACCGCGGTGGCGAACGACTACGGCTACGACGACGTGTTCGCGCGCCAGGTGCAGGCGCTGGCACGGCCTGACGATGCGCTGGTCGTGATCAGCACCAGTGGCAACTCGCCGGGCATCCTGCGTGCCGCGGAGGCGGCGCAGGCGCTGGGTGTGCCGGTGCTGGCGCTGACCGGGCGCGACGGGGGGCGGCTGGCCGGCCTGCTCGGAGACGCCGATATCGAACTGCGCGTTCCGGCTACCGCCACGCCCCGCATTCAGGAAGTGCACATTCTGATCCTGCACTGCCTGTGCGAGCTGATCGACCGCGAGTTGGTGCCGTGAGTGATCGGCCGCACTATGCGCGCAAGCTGCTGACGGAGCCCGCGCAACTGGTGGCGCGGGCGGCCGCGCTGCCCCGTCCGCTGGTGTTCACCAACGGCTGTTTCGACATCCTTCACGTGGGGCATGTCGATTACCTGGACCGGGCGGCGGCGCTCGGCGCCAGCCTGGTGGTGGGCGTCAACACAGACGCCTCGGTGCGTCGCCAGGGCAAGGGTGACGACCGGCCGGTGAACCCGCTGGCCGATCGCATGGCCGTGCTGGCGGCGCTGGAAAGTGTGAGCCTGGTGGTGGCCTTCGACGATGACACGCCGCTGCACCTGATCGAGCAGTTGCGCCCGGAGCACTTGGTCAAGGGCGGCGACTGGCCGGTGGATGCCATCGTCGGTGCGCAGTTCGTGCGTGCGGGCGGTGGTCAGGTGCACTCGATGCCGTTTCGTCATCAGCGCTCGACCACGGACCTGCTGCGGCGCATTCGTGTCACGCCGACGTGAGCGGTTCTGTCACACGCGCGACATCTTGATCGTGCAGGCTTGTGCGCTTGCTGGCGGTGTCCGAGTTGGCAGCGCCCGCATGATTGCCTGATACCTGCGGGGGGCCAGGCCCCCCATTTTTTCAGGCGCCCTTTGCCACCGGTCGCGTGGCGTCGCCACACCACGCACTCCACGAGCCGGCATACAGTCGTGCGCCGGGCAGGCCGGCGTGCGCCAGCGCCAGCACATGGTGGCAGGCGGTGACACCGGAGCCGCAGTAGACAATCACGTCCTGTGTCGCCCGTCCGGACAGCAACGCCTGCCACTCGGCTGCCAGCTGCCGTGCCGGCTTGAAGTGGCCGCCATGCAGATTGGCCGTGAACGGCCGGTTGATGGCGCCCGGAATGTGTCCGGCAACGGGGTCGATGGGCTCGTGCTCGCCGCGAAAGCGCTCAGGGGCCCGGGCATCGACGAGCAACCAGCGGTTGCTGTCCAGATCGCGGGCGACGGCGGCGGTGTCCACGTGCCGCTCCAGTGGCGGGCGCAGCGGCAGCGGTGATGCGGGCACCGGTGGCGTGCCTTCGCCGTGTGCGACGTGCCGGCCGGCTGACTGCCAGGCGGCGAACCCGCCATCCAGCACGGCAACGGCTGCATGCCCCATCCAGCGCAACAACCACCAGGCACGCGCCGCAAAGCTGCCATCGCCGGCGTCGTAGCAGATCACCTCTGTGGCAGGAGTAATGCCCAACGCTGCAAGACGGCTGGCGAGTGTGCGCGGCGTGGGCAATGGGTGG
This sequence comes from Gammaproteobacteria bacterium, assembly GCA_003526065.1. Next base: position 3,424 of record DQBD01000078.1, read on the forward strand.
CGACCGCTGTGCTCGGTCAGTGGTCCGGACAGGTCGGTGTTCAGGTCCAGGTGGCGGGCGTTCGGCAGGTGGCCAGCTGCAAATGCGCGCCGGCCGGCGCTCGGATCGGTCAGGTCATGGCGGCAGTCGAGCAGGACCGGGCCGGTGCGCGTGTCGACTATCCGTCGCTCCAGCTCGGCGCCGTCGATCAGTGTCTGGCAGTGGTGCCGCAACATGGCATTTCCCGGTGGTGTGGTGGCTCGTGGCGGGTGCGAGTGTGAGTACCCGCATTAAAATTTAGCCTCTCGATGGCCCTTCGCAGCATTCCAGGCGATTGCCTTGGCGCTGAATTTGCTTGCGTGGTTGTCCGAATCCACCATTGACGCAAGCGCTCACCCATGACCATGCCAGACAACGCCGTTCCCGCCGCCGAGGGTTTTCAGGCGTTGCGCACGGTCATCGAAGCCTTGTCGCTGGAAACGGATTTCGAGGCCTTTTTTCGCAAGGCAGCGGGAGCGGCGGCCAGCCTGGCCGGGGGCGACGCAGCCGCGTTGATCCTGATGAACGATCACGGCCGGCTGGAGTACCAGTTTTTCCTCGGCGTGCCGCCGGCCTACCGTACCCGCTTTCTGGGTTTCACATTCGATCGCCACAGTGGCATCGCCGGCGAGGCGCTCGACAGCGGGCAACCGGTGTTCGTGGCCGATTACCCCGCGCATCCCAAGGCATTGGCGGCGTTCGTTGCCAGCGGGCTACGCGGCAACATGGCGTTGCCTTTGTTGCACGGTGGCGCCGCGGTCGGCGTGCTGGTGGTGTCGTGGTTCGACCGGACGCCGGTGGAGCCCGACCGCGAGCGGGTGACGCTGTTGCGTACCATCGCCGCGCAGGTCGGCGCTGCCCGCCAGCGCTGGCAACTCGAACAGCGTCTGCAGCATCGGGCTGACCACGACACGCTGACGGGCCTGCCCAACCGCGGGTATTTTCTGGAGCATCTGCGGCAGACCTTGATCAGCGCCCGCCGCTATGGTCGCTACCTGGCGTTGATGGTGATCGACCTGGACGGCTTCAAGGCGGTCAATGACCGCGGGGGGCATGCCGCCGGGGATGCGCTCTTGCGCGAGGTGGCACTGCGTCTGCGGGATGCGGTGCGCGGAGGCGACATGATCGCCCGCCTGGGTGGTGATGAGTTCGTGCTGCTGATGGAGTACCAGCGCTGGCCGGACGAGCCGGCCGGTGTGGCGGGCCGTGTGCTGCAAGCACTCAGCATGCGGGCGCCGGTGACCGGCGGCACGGTGGCGGTGGCTCCGAGCATCGGAATTGCCGCGTTCCCCGACGATGGAACCACCGCCGAGTCCTTGCTCGGGAACGCCGACCTGGCCATGTACGAAGCGAAACACCGCCGTGGTGGCCGACAGGCCTGTTTCTTCAATCAGGCCATCGCGCAGGCAGTGCGTCGGCGTGAACGGTTGCTGGAAGAGGTGGAGCGCGCGCTCGTCGACGGGGCCTTCGAGTTGTACTACCAGCCGATTGTCAGCCCCGACAACGGCGCCACGGTGGTGGTCGAGGCGCTGCTGCGATGGCCACAGCCCGACGGCAGCGTGCGTCTGCCCGGCAGTTTCATGGTGGACGTGGAACGGCACAGCCGGCGCCTGATGCAGGCCTTGGGGCGTCATGTGCTGAACAGTGCGCTGGCCCACGCCGCAGCCTGGCAGGAACAGGGCTATGAGGTGGCGGTGTCGGTCAATGTGTCGGCACGCGAATTTCTGGACGAGGGCTTTCTGGGCAGCCTGACCGAGGCGCTGGCGGCCAGCCCTGGACTGGCGCGCGAGCATCTGGTGCTGGAGATCACCGAAACAGCGGCGCTGGAGGATCTCGACCGGGCGCGTTCGGTGATGCTGGCGTGCCGTGCACTGGGCATCCGGTTTGCCATTGACGACTTCGGTGCCGGACACGCGTCGCTGGCCAATCTGCGCGAACTGCCGGTGGACCGGCTCAAGATCGACCGCGTCTTCGTGGCGGGGTTGCCGGCGACCGAGGCGGACCGTGCCGTGGTCAAGGCCATCGTGGCCGTGGCGCAGGCCTTCGGGGTGGGTGTGGTGGCCGAGGGCGTGGAAACCGCCGCGCAGGCGCAGACGCTGCGGGAATTCGGCTGCACGCTGATGCAGGGCTACCATTTCGCACGCCCCATGCCCGCGGTGCAGCTGACCGAGCGCCTGAGGCAGGAGCATTGTCAGCGGGCCTGAGCCCTGGCGGCGGGGCCTGACCTGCGCCGTCACGAACGACCGGAGGAGTCATGACCGACCGCGTCTCGCAGATGCAGAAGCTGACCCAGTATTTCCTGGGCTACAACGCGACGCGGTTCATCGCGCTCGGCGTCGAGTCCGGTCTGTTTCAGGCGCTGGCGGCGGCGCCCGAGGGTGTCACGCCGGTTGATCTGGCGGCGTCACAGGGGCTGGATGCCGAGTACACGCGGCATTTCCTGCAAACCGGCTACGCGCTGGAACTGTTGGACCTAGCCGGTGGGCGCTATCGCCTGGCGGAGCATATGGCGCCGTTGCTGGCGCGCCCGGAGCACAACAGTTACCTGGGGTCGCTGGCGGGTTTTCACCACATCAGCGGGCGCGATTTCGAGTGCATGCCGGCGTTGCTGAAAGAGGGTGGCACCTACACCTTCCAGCAGCATGACGCCGATTTCATTGCCGCCGTGGCGCAAGTGACGGCCGGCATCGCCGGTTTCGTGGCGAGCAGCATCCTGCCCGGTCTGCCGGAGTTCGCGGGCCGCGATGATTTCAGGGCGCTGGATCTTGGCTGCGGCATGGGCGGCACGCTGTTGGCGCTGGCGCGCGCCTATCCGAAGGCCGAGCTGCTGGGCGTCGACATCGAGCCGCGCTCGGTGGAGCAGGCCAACGCGCGCTTCGCCGAAGCGGGGCTCGCACAGCGGGTGACGGCGCAGGTGGCGGCGGCCGAGGGCGTGGATCTTGAGGCGCGCTTCGATCTGGTGACGCTGATCCAGGTGTTGCACGAAACGGTGCCGGCGGTGCGCGCCGACATCCTGGCCGGCGCAGCGCGGGCACTGAAGCCCGGCGGCGTGCTGCTGGTGGTCGACGAGCCCTACCCGGACACCGTGGAGGGCCTGCGGGCAGCGCAAAGCTGCGCCATGACGCAGTTCATCGAGCGCTTCTGGGGCAATGAGCTGCTGTCCATGTCGCAGCAGAAGGCGCTGATCGAGGCCGCCGGCCTGCGTGTCGACGCACAGATGGTGCCGCCGCCCGGGCTGGTTGGCGTCACCATCGCGCGCCGCGTGGGCTGAGGCGTTTTCAGCGACGAACGGCGTCGGTGCGTTCGCGTGCCGCCGTGGCATACAGCAGGGTCGTGATCTGCTCCGAGATCAGCCCCATCAGAAACACCACCACGGCGGTCGTGAACAGTACGGCACTGGCGTTGGTGAAGCGCCCGTCGGTGGCGTAGGTGTACACGTAATTGAGCAGGCCCGCGGCGAAACTCAGGCCAGACAGCGGCGCGAAAATCTTCAGCGGCGAGTACAGCGTGGCGACCCGGAAGATGATCAGCAGGAAGCGGGCGCCGTCGCGCAGCGGGCGGATGTGGCTGCTGCCCGTGCGTCGGGCCGCCACGATGGGCTCGTAGGCCACCGCGTAGCCAGCGCGGAAAAACGCCATGGTGATGCTGGTGGGGTACGAGAAGCCGTTGGGCAGCAGGAACAGAAATTCGCGGAACTTCTCGGCCCGCACCGCGCGGAAGCCCGACGTCAGGTCGGCGATTTTCTGGCCGGTCATGTAGTTGGCGATGCGGTTGTACAGGCGGTTGGCCAGGGAGCGGCCGACGCTGGCCTGGGACGTGGCGTCGCGGGCGCCGACGACCATGTCGAAGCCTTCGTTCAGGCGTGTCAGCAGGCGTGGGATATCGGCCGGGTCGTGCTGGCCGTCGGCATCCATGAACACGATCACCTCGCCGTGCGCCGCGCGGGCGCCGGACTTGATGGCACCGCCATTGCCGACACTGTAGCGGTGGCGCACTTCCTGCACGCCGTGGCGAGCACACAGGGCGGCAGTGTCGTCGGTCGAGCCGTCGTTGACGACGATTACCTGCGCCTGCGGGAAGCGCTCGCGCAGCACCGGCAGCAGTCGCTCCAGGGCGGGCGCTTCATTGCGCGCCGGCAGCACGATGGACAGCTCGCAGGGGGCGTCAGTCATGAAGAAACCCTGAGTAACGAAAGGATCGAGAATGCACCGATGGTGACACAGCCGGTCGCCCGGTGACGGCCGTACACTGGCTGCCTGTCGTGATTTCGGGCGGAGGTGTGCGCACGATGCAAGTGTCTTTGTACACGGTGGATGTGTTCACCCGACAGCCGTTTGGCGGTGCGCAGGTGGCCGTACTGCCCGATGCCGCCGGTGTGCCGGTGGCGCAGATGCAGCGTATTGCCAGCGAACTGAACCTGCCCACCAGCGTGTTTCTGACGGCGGGCCGGGCAGCCGAAAGCTGGCACATTCGCGTGTTCACGCCGGACGAGGAAGTGGATTTCGCGGCCCATGCGATTCTGGCGGCCGGCCACGCGTTGGCGCTCGACGGTCACCTGCCGGCTAGCGGTGAGGTGGAACTGCTGCATGCCTTCGGGTCGGTGCGGACACGCGTGGAGCCGCAGGCCGACGGCACGGTGTTCGTGCAGTTCAGTCGCACCGTGCATCCGGTGATCGACCGCTTCGTGCCGTCGCCCGAGGAACTGGCCGGCATCCTGTCGTTGCCGCGCCGCGAACTGGTGCAGCGCGACCTGCAGCCGCTGCTGGTGGCCTGTGAGCGCCCTTACTTGATGGTGCCCGTGCACCGCATGGAGGCGGTGCGGCAGGCACGATTCGATGCCGGCGCCTGGGCGCGCTCGCACGCGCCGGCCATGCTGGCGCAGGAACTGATGCTGTTCAGCCGTCAGTGCGAGAGTACGCAGGCCGACTTTCATACCCGCCTGCTGGGGCCGGCCATCGGTCCGCGCGAGGATCCACCGGTCGGTGCGGCGCTGCCGGCCTTCGCCGCGTACCTGGCGGCACAGCCGACGGTGCGTCCCGGCACGCATACCCTGACCGTGGAGCGTGGCCTCGATGCCACGCGCAAGAGCCTGCTGCAGGCCGAGTTCGACAAGCGGGTGCAGCGTGGCCTGGCACTGCGGGTAGGTGGCCATGCCGTTCGGATGTTCAGCGGACACTTCAGTCTGCCGCGGTGAGTTCTGCCTCGGCACGACGGCGGCTCAGTGCCTGCTCCAGTACCTTCAGGTGCCCGCGGTCGGTGGCACTGAGTCCGGGTAGCTGGTGGACGTCGGCCAGCACTGCGGCGGTCAGCTCGAACCGCCCTTGCAACATCAGGAAATTCGCTTCCATCAGCCGGTAGACCGGTTGTGGTGTTTGCCGGTACGCGGCGCGCACCCAGTCGAGGCCTTGTTCGAAACGGCCGGTCTGCAGGCAGATCTGGCCGTAGTTCATCGTCACCTGCGTCAGGCTGACGGTGTTGATGCGCGGGTTCTCGGCGGCCGCCGTCAGCCAGTCCAGCAGTGCCGGCGTCAGATCCCGGCAGGCCGGTTCCCCGGCCAGCGCACACGCGCTGAGGCTGCCCAGCGCCAGCAGCGTGGTGGGTGGCAGTGGCCGGCTGCGCAGGGCGGAGACGATGGCCTGGTGCTCGGTGGCGTCTGGCAGGGCGCCCCCGGCGGTGCGGCGCGCACGCAGCGCGCGCAGGCCGTAGCCGGTTTCCCACGGTGCCAGCGCGTAGGCACGCTGGTAGTGTTCGGCCGCCTGTGCCGGCTGGCCACGGCGGTGCAGCATGAGTTCGCCCATCATCTGCTGCGCCGAGGCGGATTGTGGGTGCTGGCGGTAAAGCGCCTCGATGATGGTCTCCTCGCTGTGCCAGGTGGCGGACCGGCCGAAGGTGCCGAAGCCCAGGGCCAGTGACGTTGCCACGCCGAGCGCGCCGTACAGTGCGGCGCGTCCGGTGCGGCGGGCGAACACCGTCACGCCGTACACGGTGGCCAGCAGCGGGCCCAGACTCGGCAGGTAGTTGCGGTGCTCATGGGCGATCTCCAGTGGCACCACGGTCGATTCCATGGCATGGCCGGCCAGGAACCACAGCACGGCCAGTGTCACTACCGGCGCGCGCCGGCGCAGTGCGATGGCTGCCGCCAGGGCCAGCAGCCAGCCGGCCAGCGCGGCCAGTGTGGTCCACGGCGCCAGCAGGCCGGTGGAGAGCGCGATGTCGTCGTGATAGAGCCCCAGCCGGCCCGGCGTCGGCAACAGAATCAGGCCGACGTAGAACCACAGCACGCGCGCCTCGGTCAGCAGGCGTTCGTCGAGGGTGAACGGCCGCCCGCCATAGCCGTCCAGCAGCCAGCCCGGCTGCCAGGCCAGCAGGCCCAGGCCGAGCAGCGCCGGCGCCAGCACGGTGACGGCGAAGAAACCGTTTGCGAACCGGCGGCCCTGGTCGTGCGCCGCGCCGGTGCCCCGCCACAGGCACAGCTCCAGCACGGCAAGATACAGCGGCAGCAACAGGGCGTTTTCCTTGGCCAGCGCGCCGAGCCCGACGCCCACCACGAGACTGCTCAGCAGCAGCGCCGCCCCACCGCGCCTGTCCTCGGCCAGGCGCTGGCGGCCGGCCAGCCACAGCCAGCCGCCGGCCAGTACCCACAGGGCGGAAAGACTGGTCATGCGCTGCACCACGTACAGCACCGAGGTCAGTTGCAGCGGGTGCAGCCCCCACAGCAATGCCGTGAACAGCGCCACCGCGGCACTGCTCTCACCCGCCCCCAGTCGGCGTGCCACCCGGCCGACCAGGGCGTACACCAGCAGTACGTTGAGCAGGTGGATGGCGAGGTTGGTCAGCTTGAAGGCGAGCGGGTAGAAGCCGCCGGCCCGGTAATGGTCCAGCGCGAACGACAGCGCTGCCAGCGGCCGGCCGAGGGGGCCGCTGGTGTTGGAGGTGGCAGCGGTGTAGAGGTTCTGCACCGTCAGCGTCGTCACCGCCACGGTCGGGTTGTTGACGATGTTCGGGTAGTCGTCGAACACGAACGGCCCGCGCAGGCCGGGCAGGTAGGCCAGCACCACCAGCGCCAGCACGGCGGCCAGCGCCAGCCGGCGGGTCGACGCGGTCTTCATGATTCTGTGTCAGTTCCGTGATGCCGCGTTTCGCGTTGGCGACCCTCGGCAATGGCGGCGGCAAGATCTGCGAGCGCTTTGTCCTGTCGTACGGGCGCCCGTTGATTGGCGGCTTGCAGGCGTTGCAGATTGAACTCGGCATTGTCCCACTGGCCCAGCGCCATGAAGATGTTGGCCTGTTCAAACAGCGGATGCAGGTAGTGAGGGTCGAGGGTGAATGAGCGCTCGAACGCGTTGAGCGCTTGCTGAACGCTTCCCTGCTCGATATGGGCCAGACCGAGCATGAACTCCAGTTGCGAGCGATCGCGGTGCTCCACGGGCGCGGAAATGTACGTCGTCAGCCAGTGGGTCATGTCCGCGGCCATGAACGTGCAAACCTTGCGCAGGCATTGGCTTTGCGTCTCAAGGGCACGGTACCCAAAGGCCGACAATGGTTGCTCGCGCAGCAGATCGGCAAGCTCCGCCTGGACATCGTCCGGGATTTGCAGCCCGGCTGTACGGGCGGTGAGGTAGTAATTGAAGTAATAGCCCGCTTCGTACGGCGCCGCCTGTTGGGCGGCCCGCAACTGCGCCAGCGCGTCGGCGTAGCGGCGCCGTTTGGCCAGTTCGGAAGCGTAATCGTTGCGTGACTGCGCGGACTCGGGGTGATGCTCCACCTGGTAGCGGTAAAAGCGATCGGACTCACCCCATTCCCAGGCGCGCAGGGTGGTCGTGGCGCCGAGTACGCCGAGTACCAGGACCAGGGTGGCCGCGCCGGCCCGCCGCGGCAGACGTGCGGTTACCCGGGCGAGCGCCCAGCCCACCCCTATACACAGGCCGACCATTGGCAGGTAATTGCGGTGTTCGTGGGCGATCTCCAGCGGTATGAGCGTCGATTCCATCAGGTGTCCGGCGAAGAACCAGAGGATGGCAAAGCCCGCCAGCGGTGCCCGGGGCAGCAGCCTGAACCCCAGCCAAACCAGCGCAGCGATGCCCAGCAGCGCCGGTAACGTGGTCCAGGGCGACAACAGACTGGTCGAAAGGGCGATGTCGTCGTGATACAGGCCGAAGGCGTCGATGCGTGGCAGTGCGAACAGTCCAAGGTAGAACCACAGCACCCGCGCTTCGGTGAGCTGGCGCTCAAGCAGCGTGAACGGCCGCGCGGCGTATCCGGGTTCGACTTTCCAAGCCAGAAGGGCAGCACATAGACCAGCGGCCAGCCACAGGGCGAAACGGGTAACACGACCACTCCGCCCTGGCCGCTCCAGCCAGCGCCAGTAAGGCGCCTGCGGGTAAAGCAGGCGATCGCACAGCGGGTAAAGCAGTGCCAGCAGGGCGGCGTTTTCTTTGGTGAACAGCCCCAGCAGCGCCAGCAGCGAGGCGGCGAGCACCCAGGGCGCGGCGCGGCCAAGCAACGCCGTGCGGTCCGTCGGCCGGGACTGAACCAGCGCCTCGCGCGCCTTGAGCGCGCACAGCAGCGTCGCGAGCACGAACAGCGTGCTCAGACTTGCCATACGCTGCACCACGTACAGCACAGGCGAAAGCGCCAGCGGATGCAGGGCGAACACGGCGGCGGCGAGCAGCGCCAGACGGTTGCGCGAAGTTGCTTCGTGCGGCCACGTGGCGCCAGCCAAGCGCCGCGCCAGCGCGTACACCAGCAGCACGTTGACCAGGTGAATGGCGAGGTTGGTGGCCTTGAAGGCCGGGGCGCTGTAGCCGTTGGCGAAATAGTGGTTCAGCGCGAATGACAGATACGCCACAGGGCGTTTGAGTGGTCCCGACTCCAGCGACCAGGCGGCGCGCCACAAGTCGTCCAGGGCAAGGCGCTGCACCCGCAGCGAGGCGTTCTGCAGAATGTTGGTGGTGTCGTCGAACAGCCAAGGGCCACCGAGGCCCGGACTATAGGTAAATGCTGTTATTGCTACCAGAGCAGACAGGGCGGCCAGCTGATGCAAGGTGCGTGACATGGGTTCAAAAAAAAGGCGGCCGAAGCCGCCTTTTCAGGTATTCATACGTTGCTGCCGGTTGCTGTTAAGTACGCGGCAGATATTTCGTCGGAACGGTGCTGCCGCTGCCCGTATTCGTCCACTGCAGGTTGCC
>DQBD01000123.1:0-1757 GCA_003526065.1 Gammaproteobacteria bacterium
AACTCCGGGCCCACCGCCCCACGGCGCGCGTCCCTGCCCACCCTGGCGACCGTGCTGCGCGGCCTGGGCACGGCCGTGCTGGTCGGCCCGGCCGCCTTTGCGCTGGCGCTGGTCCTGTGCCTGCACGCCGTCTACTGGCTGCCCGCCGGGGCTGCCGCGCGATGGGTCACGGCCGTCTTCACGCTGCCTTTGCTGTGGGCCGCGGTGGCCACGGTCCTGCTGTGCCTGACGACGCGACGCCGCGCGGCGGTCGGCCTGTGCCTGGCGACCGGACTTGGCATCGCCCTGCTACCGACCGGGAGCCTGCCATGAGCTGGCCATTGCGCAGCGCACAGGTGAAGCGTCTGCGACGGGCACACTCGGTGCTCGGACTCACACTCGCCGGCCTGCTGTATGTCATCTGCCTCAGCGGTGCGCTGGCCGTGTTCCACGAGGCGTTGGAACGCTGGGAACAGCCGCAACTGCCCGAGTCCCCCACCTATTCGGCGCCGCAGCTCGCCCACGCGGTGGACCGGTTCCTGGCCGAGACGGCAACCCCGCCCGACGAGCTGTTTGTCGCGCTGCCGTCAGCCAGCCTGCCGCGCATGCGCCTGTCCGCCGACGGGCACGAACGCTACGTGACGTCGTCCGGCACGCTCGATGCGGCGCCCGCCGACAGCTGGACGCACCTGCTGGTGCACCTGCACACCGTGCTGCTGCTGCCGGAAACCGCGGGGCTCATCGTCACCGGCAGCATCGGCGCGCTGCTGTGCGCGCTGATCCTCAACGGGCTGCTGTCGCACCCGAACCTGGTCAAGGACCTGTTCCGCTGGCGGCGTGACCGTAGCGAGGTGCTGCACCACACCGACCTGCACAACCGGCTCGGCGTGTGGGGCAGTCCGTTCTTTCTCATGTTCGGTCTGACCGGCGCCTTCTTCGGCCTGATTGGCGTGCTGGTCGCCGCCGGCGCCGAGCGCTGGTTCGACGGCGACCGGGACGCGTTGATTGCCTCGGTGTACGGCGCCGACATCCAGGTCGTGGGGGCACCACCACAGATCGACTTCCAGCAGACGCTGGACGAAATGGCCCGCCTCGCGCCCGACGCCACGCCGATCTACCTGATGATCCACCGTCCCGGCACCGAGCGGCAGTTTGTGGAAGTCGGCGCCACCCTGCCCGGCCGGCTGATCTACTCCGAGATCTACCGCTTCGATGCCAGCGGCACGCCGCTGGGCCACCAGGGCCTGTCCGACGGCCCGCTGGCGCGGCAGATCGCCTATTCCGTCTATCGCCTGCACTTCGGTCACTTCGGCGGCTGGGCCAGCAAGCTGCTCTATGGCGTGCTGGGCCTGGCGCTGGCCTGGGTGTGCGTGTCCGGCGTCAACATCTGGCTCGCCCGACGCGATCACCGCAGCGTCGTGAACGGCCTCTGGGACGGCCTGGTGTGGGGCACTCCGATCGCGCTGGCGGCATCGGCCATGACAGCGCTGCTCGAAGGCCCGGCACAGGCCGTGTTGCTGGCGACACTCGCGTTGCTGCCCACGGCGGCCGGCGCCCTGCCCGGACGCCTCGGGCCCGTGCCGCTGCGCGGCCTGCTGGCGCTTTGCCTGGTAGCGCTGGCCGGCGTGCATGCCTGGCGTTTCGGCATCGACCAGCCGCCGGTCGTCGTCGCCATCAACGGCGCGCTGTGCGCCAGCGCGCTGTGCCTGACAGGACCGCTTCTGGCGGCCCGACGCCGGCGGCCGCGGGCCACGACGGCGCTCGGTGCCCCCGAAGGC
>DQBD01000123.1:2001-2993 GCA_003526065.1 Gammaproteobacteria bacterium
CGCTCGGTGCCCCCGAAGGCCCCGCGGCCTGAGCCCGTACCACGGGGTCCGTTGCAAACCGGGCGACACTGGGCGCGCGCCGTCTCAGCCGCCCACCGTACGGCGGCAAAACTCGGCCACCTCCTGCACCGCCTGCTGGAGCAGCACGTTGGCCGCCGCCACACCACCGGCCGGATCGTCACTGGCGGCCACCTGCTCCAGGCGCAGGGTGTGACCGCCCAATAACCGGCGCTGGTTCACGTCCACCAGCTGGACCCGCAGCGTCATGCGCACCCGGCTGGGCTGGGTGGTGAAATCCTGCTCCAGCTGCACCAGATTGCTCAGCAGGCGGTAATCGGGCCGGGCACCGCTGCCCGGCGCCATCACCTGCGCCCCGCCGGCCGCCAGGCCGTCGAGCAGGGCCTGCTGCAGCAGCCGCGCCGGTCGGTCCACCCAGCGCTGACGGGCGTAGTAGCGCAGCTCATGCGGCGCCGTGCGGTAAGCGATGGCCGCACCGGCGTAGCCGGGCGCCACGGTCGGCAACGCCACCTGCAGCGTCGCCTGGGCGGGCAGTGCGGCAGGCATCGGCGCGCTTGCCGGCACGGCAAGCGTATGGGTGGTGTCGGCCGGCGGCGGCGTCACCGGCAGCGAGCAACCGGCCAGCAGCACGGCGGCAGCGATCAGCAGGCGCATCAGTCTTCCCCCGGGCCGGGTTCGCGCCGCGGCGGCCCCAGCAGCAGCATTTGCGGATTGGCGTTGAGCCGCTCGCCGAGCTCGCTCAGGCTGTCGGCGGCGCTGCCCAGGTCGTCCACCAGGCGCTCCACCTGCGGCAGCAGCACACCGCCGGTGTACTGCAGCTGGCGGCGGCTGTCGCGGGCGGTGCTGCCGACCTGCTCGCTGCTCTCGCGCAGCGCGCCCAGCAGCTGTTCGGTCTGGCCGAGCACCGCCTGCACGCGCGGCGCCAGCTGCGGCAGCGCCTCACCGACCTCGGCGCCGGCCGCCGCCATGCGCTC
>DQBD01000144.1 GCA_003526065.1 Gammaproteobacteria bacterium
TCTTGCCCTTGGCGTCGAAAATCACCGCCATGTATTCCGGGTCGTAGTCCTTCATCAGTTTGCGCAGCATGGCGGCGACCCCGCGCACCGCCCCGGTGGGTTGGCCGCTGGAGGTGGAGAGTGGCGGCAGGGCGTGGAAGGCGCGGTACAGGTAGGAAGAGCCATCGACGAGGATGATGGGTTTTTCGGCTGCGGACATGGTGCTCGGCTTCTGCTGATGAGTGAGTGGGGAGAGTGTAGCGGAATTGGGCGGGTTCGGCAGGCGGGGCGGGGGATTGTAGGAGCGTCGCTGGCGGCGCGAACCGGAACGAAGTGGAGGTGACGCCCGCCGGGGGCATAAACCCGGCGCATGGGATCGCGCCGCGAGCGACGCTCCTACGGAGAGGGGGGTCAGATATTCTTTTCGATATGCGCCAGCACGTTGGCCAGGCGGTCGACCAGAATCTTGTTGATGCTCTTTTCCAGTACCCGGCCCAGCTCGTCGCTGACCACCGCGTCGGCCAGCGGGCGGATGCGGGTGATGAAGTCGGCCAGTTTGGGCACGTCTTCCCCTTCGGGCAGGGCATCGTCGCCGTACTTTTCGTCCACCAGATGGTGAATGATCATGCCGATAAAGCGTTCTGCCAGCTTGTCGACTTCTTCACGAACCAGGGTGACATGGGTAAGGACGGCATCCAGCGGAACACCGGCTTCGCTCAGTTCCTTGCCTGCGTTGTAGACGCGAGGATAGGGGATGCGCAGGCGCATGCCTTCAGGAATGATGTAGCCGAGCTTTACGGCTTTGGTCATCACTTCCGGGGTGATGTCCTCGCCGAAGTCGTCGAGCAGATCCTGGTAGTCCAGATAGGAGGGGACGCCCGGGTTCTGCCAGGAAGTCACCGCTACCTCGAGGCCGAGGATGTCATTGAGTTCGCGGCCCTGTTCCCAGGCGCTGAGCAGGTCACGAATGTTATTGAGCGTGTAACCGCGCTCCAGCAGGGCGCCGATGATTTTCAGGCGGGCCAGATGCACATCGGTGTAGATGCCGGTTCGGCCGCGCTTTTCAGGCGGTGGCAGAATGCCGCGGTCCTGATAGGCACGTACGTTCCGCACCGTCGAGCTGCCTTCGCGGGCCAGCTCGTCGATGGTGTATTCCTTGTGGGTACCGGCGTCGGCCGGGGCGTCCTCTGCGGCAGGCTGGGTGTATTTCTTCAGGCTGCGCAGGATGGCTGCGGGGTTACGGTCACTGGTTTTCATGCCGCGATGATAGCCCGGTTTTTGCACAGGCGCTACAGGCTGCAGGCCAGAGTGTGTGCCGGTTCGGGACAGAAGGGTTCGCTGGCCGCAGAGCGGAGTGTCGCTCTGCGGCCAGCGGGTTTGGCTTACGGTGAAAGTTCTACCTGGGCCAGGTTTCTTGCCAGGCTTGGGGTAAAGCGTCCCAGCCATTGCATGCCCACGGCTTCGGGGCTGACAGGGACCACTGCCTGGTTGGTTTCCACGGCGCGGACAATGGCGGCAGCCACCCGGTCGGGGGTAAACGCGCGACGCTGGTAAAGCTTCTGTGCGCTTTCCTGACGGCGGCTCTGTTCATCCTCATCGACACCCACAAAACGGGTGTTGCCGGCGATGGCCGTGTTGACGATGCCGGGGCAGATGGCGCTGACGCCGATGCGGTGATCCGCCAGTTCGGCGCGCAGACATTCGCTGAACATCAGCACGGCACTTTTGCTGGTGGCATAGGCTGGCAGTACCCGCGACGGCATGAAGGCAGCGGCAGAGGCCACGTTGATGATATGGCCGGCCTTGCCCTGATCGATCATCTGCCGGGCGAACAGGCGGCTGCCGTGGATCACGCCCCAGAGGTTGACTCCCAGCACTTGCTGCCAGTCTTTCACACTGGTTTCCATCAGGCCGCCTGACAGGCCGATGCCGGCATTGTTGACGATCACGTCCGCGGCGCCGTACTGCTCGCCGATCTCGGCGGCCAGGGCTTCCATCGCCCTGGCGTCACCGACATCGAGCGCGTAGGCGACGCTGTAGGTATCGAGCAGGCCGGCGAGTTCGGCGGTGCGTTCGGCGGCGGCGCGGTCGATGTCGACGGCGATGGTGTCTGCCCCGGATTCGGCGAAGGCGAGCACGGTCTCGCGACCGATGCCGGAGCCGGCACCGGTGACGACGACCAGCTTGCCGCTGTGCTTGCGTCGCGCGCCACGGACGCGGGCGCGGCGCAGCGCCGGCGGTTCGTCACCGGTTTCGACGAAATCGACGAAGCTGCCAATCCGCTCGGCGAGCAGCTGCGGATGACTCAGCGGCAGCCAGTGACCGGCATCCACCTCGCTGCGCCACAGCGCCGGCGCCCACTGCGGCAGGTCGTCGAGCAGTTGCGGTGTCACGAAGCGGTCGCGCAGCGGCACGATGAGTTGCACCGGGATCTCGGCACGCCGCTCGCCCGGTTCGAGCAGGCGCTTGCGCACGTTGGCGCGATACAGCTTGATGCCGTGGCGACCGTCCTCGCGTTGCGTCTCGCTGATGTGCGGGGCGACGCCATCCAGTTTCTCCAGCAGCGACGGCCACAACCTGTCGAGGCCCATCTCCCAGGCCTTCGGCGCTGCAAACGGCAGGTGGAACAGGCCGATGTACCAGGAGTGCAGCAATTGCGAGGCCACGCGCGAGAACTCGCGCGGCGTGCCGTTCCTGAGCCGCTGGCGGACCCAGTGGCCGGCGTGGTCGAGGCACGGTCCGGAGATGGTCGTGAACGAGGCGATGCGACCGCGCATCGTTTCCGTGGTCACCGCTTCCCAGGACTGGATCGATCCCCAGTCGTGGCCGACCAGATGCACCGGCCGGTCCGGGCTCACGGCATCGGCGACCGCGGCGGCATCGGCAACCAGGTGGTCGAGCGCGTAGTCGGCGACCGCCTCGGGCGCCGTCGACTGGCCGGCGCCGCGCACGTCGTAGGCCACGACGTGGTAGTGCTCGCAGAGCAGGGCAGCGGTGGCGTCCCAGACGCGGCTGCTGTCGGGGTAGCCGTGGACCAGCAGCAGGGTCGGGCGACCGGACTCGCCCCACTCGTGCACCGCAAGCCGCACGCTTCCCGAAGAGACGAAGCGGGTCTTGCGCGCGCTCATGCTGCCGCCCTCTGCGTGGTGGCCGGCGGCGACCACAGTCCGCGCGCGATCCAGCGCCGCACATGCGGCACGTCGTCGTCGAGCCACCGGGCATCGTCGTCGGTGACGACGAGCAGTTCCTCGAACTTGGCACCGGTGCCGCGAAAGCCCAGGTGCGGCTCCACCGCCCACAGGCCCGGCGTCGGCGGGTGATCGGATGTCGCGCTGCTGTTCCACAGCGGCGACCAGCCTTCCCGGCGTCCGCGCAGGCCGCCGCGCGCCAGCCCGGCGAGATTGCGCAGGCCGAAGCGTGCGAGCGACGGATGGCGGGCGCGACCGTCCTCGGCAAGGCGCTCGACGCGGTGCGCGAGCACCTCGAACGGATAGGCCTTGTGCCGCGGCTCGTAGCCGTGGCGACTGCACAGACGGTCCACCGCGCGACTGATCGCGGCCAGCGAGTCGCGTGCGCGCACGCGATCCACGATCAGCGTGCGGTATTCGTGAAGATCGTCCATCAGCCGGTCGAGCACGCGGTTCTAGGGCGCCGACGACTGCTT
>DQBD01000194.1 GCA_003526065.1 Gammaproteobacteria bacterium
CTACGACACCGACATCTTCCGCAGCCTGATCGAAGCGGCGGCGGCGGTGATCGGCAGCAGCGATCTCGCCTCGCGTTCGCTGCGCGTGATCGCCGACCACATTCGTTCCAGTGCGTTCCTGATCGCCGATGGCGTGCTGCCGAGCAACGAGGGGCGCGGCTATGTGTTGCGGCGCATCATCCGTCGCGCGGCTCGTCACGGTGCGCGGCTGGGTGCTCAGGAGCCGTTCTTCCATCGGCTGGTGACGCCGCTGGTGCGTGCGATGGGCGACGCTTACCCCGAATTGGCGGCGGCCCAGCCGGCGGTCGAGGCGGCGTTGCGTGAGGAAGAAGAGCGCTTCGCGCAGACCCTGTCGCACGGGTTGGCGATCCTCGAACGCGACATGGAGCGCCTGGGCGGCCAGCGCATTCCGGGCGAGACAATTTTCAAGCTCTACGACACGTATGGCTTTCCGGTCGATCTGACTGCCGACATCGCACGTGAGCGCGGTTTCACGCTCGACCTCGACGGCTTCGAGCAGGCCATGGCGCAGCAGCGCGCGCGGGCGCGCGCGGCCAGCCAGTTTCACGTCGACGAGGACTTTCGTCTGGCCGAGGTGCTGGACGCCGAGACCCTGGCCGGGCACCGCTTCACCGGCTATGCGTGTGACCAGGACCGCGCGCGGGTGGTTGCGCTGTTACAGGATGGTGAGCCGGTGGCCCGCGTCGAGGCCGGCCGGCCGGCCGTGGTGGTGCTCGACCACACGCCGTTTTACGCCGAATCCGGCGGCCAGGTTGGTGACACGGGTGTGATCGAGGGGCCGGCAGGAACGTTCGCGGTTGCCGATACCCGCAAGGAAGGTGTGGTTCACGTGCACAGCGGAGTGCTGGAGCACGGCGCGCTGGCCGTGGGCGACGAGGTAACGGCGCGTGTCGATGTGGCGCGGCGCACGCGCATCCGTGCCAATCATTCGGCGACCCACCTCCTGCATGCGGCGCTGCGTCACGTGCTGGGGCCGCATGTCACGCAGAAGGGTTCGCTGGTGGATGCCGAGCGGCTGCGGTTCGATTTTTCCCATGGCAAGCCGCTTTCTGCCGACGACCTGGCGGTCATCGAAGGTCTGGTCAACGAACAGATTCGCGCCAACAGCGAGGCGCAGGTGCAGGAAATGGCGTTGGCCGAGGCGCAGGCCGCCGGAGCGATGGCGTTGTTCGGCGAAAAATACGGCGAGCAGGTGCGTGTGCTGCGCTTGGGCGATTTTTCCGTCGAGTTGTGCGGCGGCACGCACGTTTCACGCGCCGGAGACATCGGGTTGTTCAAGATCGTGTCCGAGTCGGCGGTGGCAGCCGGCGTGCGGCGGATCGAGGCAGTCGCCGGTGAGGGCGCGGTCGCCTGGTTGCGTCAGGCGGACGAGCGGCTGCGGCGCATCGCGGCGGCGCTGCAGGCGGGTGAGGCGGACGTGCTGGACAAGCTCGAGCAGGTGCTGGCGCGGCAACGCGAACAGGACAAGGAGCTCGAGCGCTTGCGTGACAAGCTGGCCAAGCAGGCCGGCGACGGCCTGCTCGACCAGGCGGTGGAGGTGGCCGGCGCGAAGGTGTTGGCGGCACGCCTGGACGTGACCGATGCCAAGGCATTGCGCGAGCAGGCCGACCGCCTGCGCGACAAGCTGGGCAGCTCGGTGCTGGTCCTGGCCGGCGTCGACGGCGACAAGGTCAGCCTGGTGGCCGCGGTCAGCGGCGACTTGGTCGGGCGTGTCAAGGCCGGCGAACTGGTGAATGCCGTGGCCGGGCAGGTGGGCGGCAAGGGCGGTGGCCGTCCGGACATGGCCATGGCCGGCGGCAACCAGCCGCAGGCGTTGTCCACCGCGCTCGACAGCGTCGCTGGCTGGGTGCGCGAGCGCCTGGGCTGATCTTCGATCGATTCAACCCTCTATACCTTGGAGCAAGACAGGCAATGGCCCTGATCGTGCAGAAGTACGGCGGGACGTCCATGGGCAGTCCCGAGCGCATCGCCGCCGTGGCCGAGCGTGTCGCCCGCGGTTGCGCCGCCGGGCATCAACTGGTGGTGGTGGTGTCGGCCATGTCGGGCGAGACCGACAGGTTGATCAAACTGGCGAGGTCGGTGAGCACACGGCCGCCGGCGCGTGAGATGGACGTGCTGCTGGCCACCGGCGAGCAAGCGTCGATTGCCTTGCTCGCCATGGCGCTGGGCGAGCGCGGCCTGGCGGCCCGTTCGTTCACCGGGTCACAGGTGCACATCCTGACAGACAGCGCGCACAGCAAGGCGCGCATCCTGGACATTGACGACCAGCGTCTGCGTGCGAGTCTGGCCGCCGGCGAGGTGGTGGTGGTGGCCGGTTTCCAGGGAGTGGACCAGGACGGCAACATCACCACGCTGGGGCGTGGCGGCTCGGACACGACGGCGGTGGCGCTGGCGGCGGCGCTGAAGGCCGACGAGTGCCAGATCTATACCGATGTCGACGGGGTCTACACCACCGACCCGCGCGTCGAGCCACGGGCGCGCCGGCTCGATCGCATCACCTTCGAGGAGATGCTCGAAATGGCTTCCCTGGGGGCCAAGGTGCTGCAGATCCGTTCGGTGGAGTTTGCCGGCAAGTACAAGGTTCCGCTGCGGGTGCTGTCGAGTTTCGAGGATGGCCCGGGGACCCTGATCACTCTAGAGGAACACGGCGTGGAAGAACCGCTGATTTCGGGCATCGCCTTCAATCGCGATGAGGCGCAGATCACCGTGACCGGCATTCCGGACCGGCCGGGTGTGGCGTCGGCCATTTTCGGGCCGATCGCACGTCGCAACATCGAGGTCGATGTCATCGTCCAGAGCATCGGTCAGGACGGCCTGACCAGCATGAGCTTCACCGTGCACCGCAACGACTACCCGGCCGCCATGGAGTTGTTGGCGCAGGTGGCCGACGAACTGGGTGCGCGGGCCGTCGGCGGCGACGACAAGATCGCCAAGATCTCGCTGGTCGGCGTGGGCATGCGCTCGCATGCCGGCGTGGCCGCTGCCATGTTCGAGGCACTTTCGGCCGAGGGCATCAACATCCGCATGATCTCGACCTCGGAAATCAAGATCTCGGTCATCGTTGACGAGAAATACGTCGAGTTGGCGGTGCGTTCGCTGCACGAGGCGTTTGGTTTGGCCCAGGCCGGAGTTTGAAAAAACGTTCGTTTGTGTTGCAATGCCGTGCGCGGCGGCCGGCGGTGCCTGGGAGGGGCCGTTGGAAGTTTCAATTGGATGATTCGTTACCCGTCGCCACAGCAAGGGGGTTGGACATGCTCATACTGACGCGCCGGGCCGGCGAAACTTTAATGATCGGCGACGGCATAGAAATCACGGTGCTTGGGACCAAGGGCAGTCAGGTGCGGCTTGGCGTCAAGGCGCCGCGGGACGTACCAGTACATCGCGCGGAGATTTACGAGCGCATTCGTCTGGAGAGCGCGAAAACGCAGACACCGGCGGCCGCGGAAGGCTGAACGCTTTGCGCAGGGAAGGCGAAGCAGGTATCCTGCGCACCCTTCACGGAGAGATGGCCGAGCCGGTCGAAGGCGCTCCCCTGCTAAGG
>DQBD01000050.1:0-3132 GCA_003526065.1 Gammaproteobacteria bacterium
CTCGGCCCCTCGGCGCAGGCGCTCTGCGGGCTCATGGCCGCCACCGGGGAGCCCGACGGTCCGGCCCTGAAGGCCGGCGCCGCCGTGGCGGACGTGACCGCCGCCACCCTGGTCGCCTACAGCGCCATGCTGGCCCTGTGGGCACGCGCCCGCGACGGCCAGGGCCAGGCGGCCGAGGTGGCGCTGATCGACGGCGTGGTCCATCTTCAGAGCGTGCAGCTTGGCGAGTACCTGCTGACCGGCGAGCCGCCGCCGCGAACCGGCAACCGTAGCCCGTTCTACGCGCCATACAACACGTACACCTGCGCCGATGGCCACCAGGTGCACCTGGCGGCCTTCAACGACAAGTTCTATCGCACCCTGTGCCAGGCGCTCGACGCGCCGCAACTGGCGCACGACCCGCGCTTTGCCACCGCCACGTCACGTCTAGCCAACCGCGATGCACTCGACCTGGAGCTTGCCGCGCTGTGCGCCCGCGAGCCACGCGCTGCCTTGATGCGGCGCCTGCACAGCGCAGACGTGGTGGCGGCACCGGTTAACGATTTTCCGGCGGTGCGCGCCGACGCCCAGCTGCAGCACAACGGCATGCTGCCGGTCGTCGATCATCCCGAGCATGGCCCGTTGGTGATTCCCGGCATTCCCCTGCGCCTGGGGCGCACGACGGGAGGGATCCGTCGTCCGCCACCACGACTCGGCCAACACACCGCGGAAATACTCAACGAACTGGGCCCCCGCAACTGAGGGCCACGCTCACCTCGCCCGCGCCACCAGACCCGGCGACGGCTCCGTGTTGCCATCGCTGCCGACGCGATCCGCCAACGCCGTCAGCAACCGTTCCACCGCCTGCGCCAGCTGGTCGGCCTCGGCGACTGCCTGCGCGCTTCCGGCGCGGGCCGATTTTTCCACCTGCCGGGCGAGTTTCTCGACCTCGTGTGCCAGCAGGTTGCCGGCCAACCCCTTCAGGGCATGGGCGCTGAACGCCAGAGCACCGTAGTCCGTCTGCTGTGCCGCCACGCGCAGCGACGCCGGCGTGTCGCGGTGAGAATCGAGCGCCGTCGCGGCCAGCTTGGTCACGAAATCCTGCCGGCCCTTGTAGCGGGTCAGCAAGGCCGCCCAGTCGATCCCGCCCGTGTGCCCGGCTGGCGATGACGCCGCGGCGGCCGCCGGACGCGGTTGCCGGCCGGTGTGACGCAAGATGGCCGGCACCAGAATGTCGGCATCCACCGGTTTGGTGACGTGCTCCACCATGCCCACGGCCAGACAGCGATCACGCTCCTCGCTCAGGGCATGGGCGGTCAGGCCGATCACCGGCAGGCTGGGTGCCATCTCCAGCACCCGCCGGGTGGCCTCGTAGCCGTCCATCACCGGCATCTGCACGTCCATCAGCACCGCATCCGGGTAATCGTCGCCGCACTCGCGAAGCTTCTCGAGCAACTGCCGGCCGTGCTCGGCGAACGTCACCTCGGCACCCTCCTGGTGCAGCAGGTCTTCCAGCACGAGGCGGTTCACCTCCACGTCCTCGGCCACCAGCAGTCGCAACCCCGTCAGCCGCTTTGTCTGTGGCTCCCGCTGCGCACTGGCCTTGTTCACAGGCGCCGCCGTGGCCGACAACGGCACGCGCAATGTGAACGTGCTGCCAACCCCCAGCGCACTCTTGACGATGATCTCGCCGCCCATGTCACGGGCCAGGTTCTGGCTGATGGCAAGCCCCAGCCCGCTGCCGCCGTAGCGACGGGTGGTGGACGTGTCAGCCTGCTCGAACGGCCGGAACAGGCGCGCCGCCTGTTCGTCGGTGATTCCGATACCTGTGTCGGTGACGCGAAACAGGGTCTCGTCTCCCCGGCGCTCGACCCGCAGGGAGACCTCACCACGATCCGTGAACTTCACCGCATTGGCCAGAAGATTGACCAGAATCTGGCGCAGCCGCTGCGCATCGCCAGCCACCCAGTCCGGTAACGTGTCCGGCAGGTCGGTGACAAAGCGCAGCCCCTTGAGTTCGGCGCGCTCGCGGATGAGGCTCTCCACGTTGTCGATCAGGCTGCCCAGCGACAGCGGCTGTATATCCAGCGCCAGGCGACCGGCTTCCAGCCGCGAGAAGTCGAGGATGTCGTTGATCACGCCGAGCAGATGTTCCCCTGCCTCGCGAATGCGCACGAACGTGTCGTGCGAACGCCTGCCGGCACTGTCGCGCACGCCGATCTGCGCCAACCCCATGACGGCGTTCAGCGGCGTGCGGATCTCGTGGCTCATGTTGGCGAGGAACTCGGTCTTCACCTGCGCCAGGTGCACGGCTTCAGCCCGCGCCGCCTCCAGTTCTGCCGTGCGACTTTTGACCAGCCCCTCCAGATGATGACGGTGCTTGTCCAGTTCCTCCTCAAGCGCCTTGCGTTTCGTGATGTCTTGAAAGGTCCCGACAAGCGCCGACGACCTGCCATGCACGTCACGCTGCAAGAACGCCCGGCCATTGAGCACGCGCGCGCCCGGCGGCGCGCCGACCTGGCACTCGATGTCCCGCAGCCGGGAACCGGCCACACCGTCGCGACACCAGGTGACCAGGCGGCGCCGATCCTCGCTGGCGATCGGCGCCAGGAACTGCTTCAGCGTGAGTGGACCGTCACTGGGCGCGATCCCCATCAGGCGCAGCGTCTCCTCGCTGCACGTCACGATGTCGGCCACCGGATTCCATGACCAGCTGCCGATGTGCGCAATGCGTTGCGCCTCGGCCAGCGCCTGCTGTTTTTCGAGCAAGGCGTGCTCGGCCTGCTTGCGTTCGGTCACATCGGTGTAGGTACCGACCACACGCAGCGGGCGACCGTCCGACTGGCGCTCGAACACCATGCCCTGATCCAGCATCCAGCGCCACGTGCCGTCAGCCGCCCGAACCCGGTGCTCGTGCCGATACTGCGGCGTTTCGCCCCGCAGGTGACGCTCACGTGCGGCCTGGCAGCCGGCACGGTCGTCCGGATGCACCAGCGCCAGCCACCGGGCGGGAGAGCCCCCGACATCATTGCCCTGGTAACCGAGCATGGCCTTCCAGCGGTGCGAGAAGAACACCGCGTCGGTCTGCACGTTCCAGTCCCACACACCCAGGCCGGCCGTCTCCAGCGCCATCACCCAGCGCCGCTCGGCCAG
>DQBD01000050.1:3433-5770 GCA_003526065.1 Gammaproteobacteria bacterium
GCGGTGTGGCGCGCAGCCCGCGTTCACCCGCCGCCACCTGATGCGCCACCACCCCCAGGTCGCGCAGCGGCGTCACCACGTGCCGCTCCAGGCCCACCCAGGCCGCCGCCACCATCACGATCAGCAACAGCAGGCCGGCGGAGGTGCTCAACGCCTGGTGCACCAGCGGCATGTATGCGGCCCGTTTCGGGATCGACACCCGCAGCCAGCCGCTGGTTTCCCTGTCGTGCACCAGGGGCACCACGGCGTGTATGCGTTGCACTCCGTCGAGACCCTCGCCTTCCAGCAGGGCCGCCCCGCGCAGTTCCGTCAGCATCGCCAGCGGCGTACCGTTGATGCTGCGCCCGATCCAGCCTTCCTTGTCGGGGTATCGCAGCACCACGTTGCCGGCATGATCGACCACGCTGATGATGGCCCCGGCCGGCATGTTCGCGTGGAACAGGCGCTCGCCCAGCCACTGCAGATCCAGTGCCGCATGGCCCACCAGGCCCCGTAGCGAACTGTCCGCGTTCGCCGGCACGAAGACCGCCAGACTGGCCCCGGCGCTGCTCAGCCCCGAGGTGTAACCGCCGACCTGGGTCCGCCCGCTGACCAGTGCCCGCTCGAACCCGGCCAGTGCCCGCAGGGCGGCCGCGTTCGGGACTGCCTCGGCAGCGCACTGCACCCGGCCCCTGCGATCGAGCACCGCCAGGTTACGGTAGGCGCCACCGTCGTTGCCGCGCAGCTGCGCCAACACGTTGCCGCAGGCTTGGGCACTGCCCTGAAACAGGCTCGGCGAAGCCAGCAGGCCGGCAAGCAACCGGCCCGTGGCATCGATCCGATACTCGAGCTGCTGCGCCCGCTCGCGCGCCAGACGCTGCGCCTCGTCATGCACTTCGTTCTTGGCCGACTGGTACTGCAACCAGCCGATCGCGGAAAGCGCCACCACGACGGGCAACAGCAGGCCGGCAGCACCCTTCAGCAGCCGCCCGCGCAAGCCACCGAAACGACGCTGACCGGCGCCTACCGGTGCGGGCTTTGCATTACCGCCGCGGCGACGCCTCATATGGCCTCGTCCCCGTCATCGTCACGGTAGCGATTGGCGATGTCGCGACAGGTATCCGCCAATCCAATCAATACATCCACGATATCCGGGTCAAAGTGCCCACCGCGCCCTTCCTGAATCAGCGCGATGGCCTCCTGGTGCGTGTAGGGCTGCTTGTAGGGGCGACGCGAGATCAGCGCGTCATACACGTCCGCGACCGCCATCAGGCGCGCCGAAATGGGAATCTCATCGCCGCGAAGCCCCTGCGGATAACCGGACCCATCCCATTTTTCATGGTGACAGTGGGCGATCTCGCGTGCGTACCGAAGAAAGGAACTGCCCTGGTCCCCAAGCTCCGCTTCCGCCTGGGCCAGTGCGTCGCGCCCGTAGGTGGGGTGGCGACGCATGATCTCCCACTCCTCCGGCGTCAACTTGCCGCTCTTCAGCAAGATGGCATCCGGAATCGCGACCTTGCCCACGTCGTGCAACGGGGCGGAGCGGAACATCAGGTCAATGGTTTCATCATTCAGTTCGTGCCGAAACCGTGGATGGTCGACGAGCGCTTGCGCCAGCACCCGCACGTAGTTCTGGGTGCGGCGAATGTGGCCGCCGGTTTCGTTGTCGCGCACCTCGGTCAGCGAGCACAGTGCGGTGATGGTGGCATCCTGGGAGGCGATCACGGCCTGCTTGCTGCGCACCAGTTCTTCGGCCTGGGTCAGAATCTCACGCGTACGCTCGGCGACCAGCCGTTCGAGATTGTCGTTGCGGTCGCGCAGCTGCCGGCTGGCGCGCGCCAGGCGCAGGTGGTTGTTGACGCGGGCCAGCACGACCGGCGGCGAATACGGCTTCTGGATGAAATCCTCTGCGCCGATCGACAGCCCGTATTCCTCATCATCCGGGCTCTCCAGGCTGGTCAACAGCAACACCGGGATGTCCGCCAGCTCCTGCGACGACTTGATGCGCCGGCACACCTCGAAGCCGTCGAGGCCGGGCATCATCACGTCCAACAGCAGCAGGTCGGGCCGTTCCCCGCGCGCCAGGCGTTCGAGCGCCTGCTCGCCGTTGCTGGCGGCGTGCACGGCGTAGCGTTCGCTCAACAGGTCTTCCAGTATCAGCAGGTTATCCGGCTGATCGTCGACGATAAGAATCTGCGCGGCGGCTTGCATCGAGTGGCGATCCTGTCACGGCGTAAGCGTTTTGGCAGACGGTGGACACCCATAGGCGCTGCAAACTCGCCCGACCCAAGGCCTCGGCGCGGCTCCAGCGCGGTGGCCCCAACGAGCCCGTCCCACCGGCACATCCAGTACATCGGA
>DQBD01000263.1 GCA_003526065.1 Gammaproteobacteria bacterium
CGCTCGACCTATTGACCGCGAGCGTGCTGGCGACGGAGGTGTTGACAGCGCCGGCAGGGACGGTGCCCGGCCACCAGGCCAGCGCCGGCGCGCCAGCCTGCGGCTGCCGACGCCGCATCCGTGGCGAGCACGACAACGTGTTGGGGCATCAGGTGGAACGGTGGCGGCAGGCCGTCGCCGAGTTGCGCCGCCAGTACGCTCAACGCCGGCGCGCCAAGGGTTTCCAGCGTCGGTAGCAGCCGTCCGAGCCCTGGGCGGGGGCGCTGCGTGACCAGCAGTGTCGCCCGCGGCATGAGGACATCGGCTGAACGGGTGGAAGCAGGCGTCAGCATGGGCGTGCACCGGTAAACAGGCTGGACGGCACCGCTGCAATGCTACACGGCCGCACGCTCAGACCGGCGCCGCCACACCCCACAGCGTTGGCAGCTGTGTGAGTCGGTCCAGCACCGCCACCGCGCCCAGCGCCCGGAAGTCGCAGGCCGGATCATAGCCGTAGGTCACCGCCACGGTGGCTACGCCAGCGGCCCGGCCAGCCATCATGTCGACATGCGAATCTCCCACCAGGAACGCGCGATCGGCCGCGCACTCGACAAGGCCCAGCGCGTGGCGGACGGGCAGTGGGTCGGGCTTCAGGCGCGGCGTGCTGTCGCCGCCGACGTGGCAGGCGAAGGTGTCTCCGAGGCCAAGTTTGTCCAGCAGGGGCGCCACGAACTGCGACGGCTTATTGGTGACGACCGCCAGCAGAACGCCGGCTCGCCGCAGTCCGGTCACCGTCTCCAGAACACCGGGATACAGCCGGCTGTCGCGACAGGGGTCGGCAGCGTAGTGCGCGTTGAACACGGCGAGGGCTGCCGTGTGTTCGGCCGCCGGCGCGTGCCCGTCGCGACGGCCGGTGAGCGCGCGGTGCAGCAGGCGGGAGGCGCCGTTGCCGACCCAGCCGCGGACCTGGGCCTGGGTTACCGCCGGTTGGCCTGCGTGTGCCAGGGCAGCATTCACGCAGCGCGTCAGGTCGGGCACGCTGTCGACCAGGGTGCCATCAAGGTCGAACAGCACGGCGTCTGGCGGGCACGCTCGGGCGTGCCTTGACGATACGGGGCCCGTGGTCATCGACGCCGGTGCGGCAGTTGTCGCGGCGTGTTCAGGGCAGCGCCCGCAGCCGGGCACGATTGAGGGCCAGCCACTGCAGCGCGATGATGGCGGGGCTGTTCTGGATACGCCCGGCCTGCAGCCACGCCATGGCGTGCTCGAACTCCAGCACGTGCACGCGGATGTCTTCGTCTTCGTCGTCGACGCCGTGTATGCCGCCGGCGTCGTCGAGGTCGGTCAGTGCGCAGAACAGCGTCATGTGTTCGCTGACGGCGCCAGGACTCATGTAATAGGCGGCAACCGGCACAAGCGTGGGTTGCAGTACGCACCCGGCTTCTTCCAGTGCTTCGCGACGCGCCAGTTCGGCCGGGGTTTCACCCTCGTGCAGGATGCCGGCGATGATCTCGACCTGCCATGGCGAGCCGCCGTGTGCGTACGGGCCGATGCGGAACTGTTCGATCAACAGCACGCTGTCGCGTCGCGGGTCGTAGGGCAGCACTGCCGCGGCATGGCCGCGTTCGAACAGTTCCCGCTGGAACGGGCGGCTCCAGCCGCCGGCGAACAGCTTGTGTCGCAGGCGGTAGCGGTCGACCCGGAAGTACCCCTGGAACACGGTTTCCTGCGCCAGTATCTCGACGTCGCTTTCGCGATCGAAGGCAGGGGGGGGCAGGTGGGAAGCGGCCATGTCGGGCGTGCGGCAGCAAAGAGTCCATGGTAACAGCCGATGCCCGGTTTGCCTGCGGGAGCGAAACGCGGTACCAAGGGACCGACGACGTGCTGCACCCGAACGGTGCGAATTGTCGGTAACTTGCTGCGCCGACTCGGGTCAAACCCACCCAGGGAAGGCGCGACCGGCAGGATCCGGGCCCGCGTCACCGGAGGTGGGGGTGCCAATCTGGCACGGCTTTTGATTCCCCTCACTCCGAAGGGCGGCATCCGGCCGCGGCATCTTTCCGGCGGCGTCCGGTCTGTGGACCGGGACTGACCGCGGGGCCGCGGGGTTCGTGACAGGACAGGTGTCACACACACTGCAACCAACAACATCAAGGGAAGACACACAGGCTCAGACAGCGCTAACACACGACGGAGGTCGTTACATGGGTACGACGATTGGCTCTTTCGCCGACATCATCGGTGAAGACCGCAAGGCGCGTCAGGAACACAGCTGGACAGGCTCGTTCCTGGACTACCTGGAACTGGTGCGCCAAGACCCGAGCATCGCCAAGCTGGCCCACGCCCGTCTTTTCGAGGCGGTGACCAAGGCCGGCGTGACGGAACTGGGCGAAACCGACGACCCCCGTCTGAACCGGCTGTTCGGCGACGAGCGCCTGAAGGTCTACCGTTACTTCGAGAAGGACTTTTTCGGCATAGAGCGTTCGCTCGCGCAGATAGTGCGTTACCTGCACTCGGCCGCCCTGCGTGGCGAGGAAAGCC
>DQBD01000137.1 GCA_003526065.1 Gammaproteobacteria bacterium
GTGGACTACATCCAGGGCCTGGCCCAGGACAAGGGCACCGAGGGTCTGATCAATCCGGCCTACCTGTGTGCCGAGCTGAACAAGGTGATGCGCGAGGACGACGTGCTGGTGTCCGAGGCGGTCATGAACGAGCCGTCCGTGGGCATGCAGATCATGCGCACCAAGCCCGGCACCGTGCTGGGTCTGGGTGGCGGTGGTCTGGGCTACAGCCCGGGTGCAGCGCTCGGCGTCAAGCTGGGCAAGCCCGATGCCATGGTGCTGCACATGTCCGGCGATGGCAGCTTCTACTTCGGCAACCCGAGTTCCACCTACGAGGTGGCGCGCGAGCACAACCTGCCGATCTTCACCGTGGTGCTGGAAAACGGTGGCTGGTCGGCAGTCAAGGAGTGCACCATCAAGGTCCACCCGGATGGCATCTCGCGTGACACCGACGAGTTCCAGGCGCGCCTGAACCCGGCCTACCAGTTCCAGAAGGTGTGCGAGGCGGCCGGTGGCCACGGCGAGGACGTGTCCAACCCCGACGACCTGCCGGCGGCCATTGCCCGCTGCGTCAAGGCCGTGCGCGAGGAAGGCCGCGCCGCGCTGCTGGTGGCCCACGTCAAGCGCCTGTAGTCTGGCTGGCGCCTGCGGGCGCCAGGTGCTGAAAAAAAAAGCCGCCACCCTGTACGGGGTGGCGGCTTTTTTGTGGTGTTGCGGCGGTGGCCGGTCAGCAGGGTGCAGGCAGGCCCAGACGGCGGCGCAAAGGCGGCCAAAGCAGCCGGTCCAGCGACAGGGCGCCTGGTCCGCGTACCACCAGCACTGCCAGCAGTAACCCCCACAGTTGGTGATCTGCCACTCCGGCCGCGTTCAGCGCTGGATAGGACACTACGGCCATGATGTTGAAAGCGAACAGCACGGCCGCGGCCAGGCGCCCGGTCAGTCCCAGCGCCAGCAGTACCGGAAACACCAGCTCGATGCCCGTGCCCAGGTACGCGGCTGCGGTTGGCGGCAGCAGCGGTACCGCGTACTCGTACTCGAACAGGTACAGCGTCGACGACCAGCTCTGGATCTTCACCAGGCCGGCCTTCCAGAAGATGTTGGCCACGTACAGCCGCAGTGCCAGGTCGGCAGCCGGGGCCAGGCGATCGAGACCACGGTAGAGGCGTTGGGTCAGTTCCAGGACGCAGGTGATCGTGTTCATGGAAGGTTCCTCGTCGGTGCGGCGGCTTCCGCAGCGGGCATCACGCGCAGCGCGGCGAAGGTGCCGGTGGCCACGTGGCGGGCCAGCAGCTCTCCGGCCGCGCAGGAGTTCTCGGCCGACACCGCCGCGTGCAGCGCCTGCCCCAGCGTTTCGCCTTCGGCCAGCAGCGTCAGCAGCGCGGCTTCGGCCGGTGTCAGACGCTCCACGCACACGGTGGTGTCGCGGCGGATGACCAGCAGCGTCTGGCTGCCGTGCGACAGGTCGACGGTGTCATCGCCCGTGTAGTCGGGCTGGTTGACTTCGAAGATGCGCGCAACCGGATAGGCGGATGGCAGCAGCGTGCTGCCCGGCAGCAGGTCCAGGCACACGGCGGCCTGTTCGGTCGGCGGCACGGCGGCGAAGGCCTCAAGGCCCAACGGTGCAACGGCCGGGGAGTGCCAGGCCAGCTGCCGCGCCCATTCCAGGCGCGCCACGTCCGGCAGGTAGGACAGGCCCGACAGCACGGGCAGGTCCGCACACAGCGCCGCCATGTGTTCACCGAAGCACTGCAGCCAGCCTTCGCGTGGCGGGTGCCGGCGCAGGTATTCGTTGGCAATGCCGTCGAAGCAGTCGTCGCCGACCAGCCGGCGCAGCACCGGATAGACGTCGGCCAGTGCGTCCTTGAGGCGTACGCGCACGGCATTGCGGTACACCGCCAGGCGCCGGGCCGGTGGCAGGCCGGCGCCACGCACGTGGGCGGCGGCGCTATCGTCACCGCCCAGGATGGCAGCGACCATGCCGGTCTGCAGCTCAGACAGCGACGGCACGGTCCGCTCCCATGTGCTGGTCGAGTCGCCGCTGCGCCTGCCCGGCCTGATCGCACAGCGTGGCCAGCGGCGGCAACTCGGCATCCCATTCGATCAGCGTCGGACGCGGTCCCAGACGCGCCAGGGTGGCTTCGTACAGACGCCAGACCGCCGGTGCTACCGGCCCGTCGTGGGTGTCGATGCACAGCGTGGCGCCGTCGATGCTCCGTCGCTGGTGGCCGGCCAGGTGCAGCTGCCAGACGCGTTGTGCCGGCAGCGCGTCGAGGTAGGCCAGGGCGTCCCAGCCGTGGTTACAGGCGCTCACATAGACGTTGTTGACGTCCAGCAGAATGCCGCAATCGGCGCGTTCGGCCACCGCGCCTAGAAATTCCGCCTCGGCAATGGTCGAGTGGCTGAACTCGAGATAGCTGGACACGTTCTCGACCAGGATCTGCCGGCCGAGCGCGTCCTGAACGGCACCGATGCGTGCCACCACCAGGTCCAGGGCTTCCTCGGTGTAGGGCAGTGGCAGCAGTTCGTTCAGGTGTACGCCGCTGGCGGCGCACCAGCACAGGTGATCGGACACCAGCGCCGGCTCGATATGGCGCACCAGGTCAGCGAGCCGATGCAGGTGATCGGCCAGCGGCGTGTCCGAGCCCAGTGACAGGCCAACGCCGTGCAGGCTGACCGGGTAGTGGGCGCGGGTCGCTGTCAGCGCGCGGTGTGGCGGGCTGCCGGCGTTGAAGTAGTTTTCGCTGTGGACCTCGACGAAGCCGACGGCCGGTCGGTCGACCAGCAGCGGGTCATGGTGTGGCGCGCGCAGCCCGATGCCGGCTAGCGCCGGCATCGGGCCCACGCCCGGGCGGTGAGATGCCGCCACAGGAGTTACTCGCCCGGCGTGGTGCTGCCGCCGGCGATCTTGTCGCATGTGCCCTTGGGCACGGCGATGAAGGCGTCCGGCTGACGGTCTTCCTTGGCCGTGCCAGCGCACGATGAGCTGGCTGTCTGACAGTCGTTCTTGCCTGCCTTGGCAATGCCGTAGCACTTCTCCATGTCGGCAGCCACCGCGGTGCCGGTGGCGGCGCTGAGTCCCAACGCCAGCACCGCGGCAAATGCGGCGTGTGCCAGTTTGTTCGCGTCACTCATGAGTTCGTCTCCAGGTCACTTGGAAGCACACCGGCCGCCGATCGGCCGGCTGTGACACAAACGCGCGGGTGGGCGTGCTGTTACGGTTGTGACAGATTTTTTTCGTTCCCCGCCAGTCCGTCGGCGGTCATGGCTTTGCTTTATCCTTGGCGGTTTCCTCAAGAACTACATCCGGGTCATGGCTCAATACGTTTTCACCATGAACCGCGTGGGCAAGGTCGTGCCGCCCAAGCGGGAAATCCTCAAGGACATTTCGCTGTCCTTCTTTCCGGGCGCCAAGATCGGCGTTCTGGGCCTGAACGGCGCCGGCAAGTCGACGCTGCTGCGCATCATGGCCGGCGTCGATACCGAGATCGAGGGCGAAGCGACGCCGATGCCGGGCATCAAGATCGGTTACCTGCCGCAGGAGCCGCAGCTCGATCCCACGCAGACCGTGCGCGAGGCGGTGGAGGCCGGCATCGGCGGGGTGTTGGCGGCGCAAAAACGCCTTGAAGAGGTCTATGCGGCGTACGCCGAGCCGGATGCCGACTTCGACAAGCTGGCCGAGGAGCAGGGCCGCCTGGAAGCGGAGATCGCCGCCGCCGACGGCGACAGCGCCGGGGTGCAGCTCGAGGTCGCCGCCGATGCGTTGCGCCTGCCGCCGTGGGAGGCGCACATCGAGCATCTGTCCGGCGGCGAGAAGCGCCGCGTGGCGCTGTGCCGGTTGCTGCTGTCCAAGCCGGACATGCTGCTGCTGGACGAGCCGACCAACCATCTGGACGCCGAATCGGTCGAGTGGCTGGAGCAGTTCCTGCACCGTTTCTCGGGCACCGTGGTGGCGGTGACGCATGACCGGTACTTCCTGGACAACGTCGCGGAGTGGATCCTCGAGCTCGACCGTGGCCGTGGCATTCCCTTCAAGGGCAACTACAGCGCCTGGCTGGAGCAGAAGGAACAGCGCCTGAAGCAGGAGGAATCCTCCGAATCGGCGCGCCAGAAGGCGATTTCCCAGGAACTCGAATGGGT
>DQBD01000287.1:0-484 GCA_003526065.1 Gammaproteobacteria bacterium
CCGTCTTGCCGGCGCGCTGCCGCGCACGGCGACGACACGCTGCGCCTGGCCTGCGCCAGCACGGCCGGCCGGCTGCTGGTGTTCCCCCTCGACGAGTTGCCGCAGCTGCCGCGCGGCAAGGGCGTGAAACTGCTGGGCATCCCCGGCCGGCTGATCGCCAGCGGCGAAGAGAAGCTGGCGGCCGTCACCGTGCTGCCGCCCGGCGCCGGACTGAAGGTGTGGTCCGGCGGGCGGCACCTGACGCTCAAGGGGAGCGACCTGGACGCCTACGCCGGCCATCGGGCCGATCGCGGCAAGCCGCTGCCGCGCGGCTTTGCGCGGGTGCGCGAGCTGAGCGTGGAGAATTGAGAAACCGCTGACCGACGTCCGTGCCGTTTCTCGCGTCGCCGCGGCGCGCCCATGAACCAGGGACCTGCACCCTCGCTTCATGGCCGGCCGTCGCGCCCCGGACGGGGCGCCCAACGCCGGCCGGAAGGTGTCTGAG
>DQBD01000287.1:680-3560 GCA_003526065.1 Gammaproteobacteria bacterium
AACCACTTCACAGGGAGCATCATGCGGTTTTTGCAGTCCGCCGTTCTGTTGTGTGCCGCGCTGCTGCTGACGGCCCTGGCCCGCCCGGCGGCGGCCGCTGCGCCGGTCGCTTTGCCCGACATTCGCTCGCACGCCGCGCTGGTGGTGCGCACCGACACCGGCACCGTGCTGTACAGCAAGAACGCCGACGACACGCTGCCCATCGCCTCCATCACCAAGCTGATGACCGCCATGGTGGTGCTCGATGCCGGGCAGTCCATGGACCAGATCCTCACGCTGACCGATGCCGATCGCGACCGCCTGCGCGGCACCGGCTCGCGCCTGCCCATCGGCACCCGCCTGTCGCGGCGCGACCTGCTGCGCCTGGCGCTGATGTCGTCGGAAAACCGCGCCGCTTCGGCTTTGCTGCGCAACTATCCCGGCGGCACCGCGGCCGGGGTGGCGGCCATGAACCGCAAGGCGCAGGCACTGGGCATGACGCACACCCGTTTCGTGGAGGCCACCGGACTGTCCGGTGACAACCGCTCCACACCGGCCGACCTGGTGCGCCTGGTGGGCGCCGCCACCCGCTACGGCACCATCCGCAGCTTTTCCACCACACCGAAGTACACCGTGCAGGTGGGCCGTTACCCGGTCGAGTACCGCAACACCAACCCGCTGGTCCGCAACCCGGCCTGGGACATCGGCGTCACCAAGACCGGCTACCTGAGCGAAGCCGGCCGCTGCCTGGTGATGCAGGCCAACGTCACCGGCGTGCCGGTGGTGATGGTGCTGATGAATTCCTGGGGCACGCTCACCCGGGTCGGCGACGCCAACCGGGTGCGCAAATGGATGGAGGCGCAGGCACGCGGCGGTCAGGTCACCGCCAGCCGCTGAACGCCGCCGGCGCGCGCCGGCGGCTCCCGGGACGCAAGCGGTCCCTAGTTCCCTAGCCCGGCGACAGCTCCGGCAGCTGCGTCGCCACCCAGGTGCGCTGGCGCTCGCGCGCCAGTTCGGCCGCGCGGGTGATGGCGCACAGGTCGTCCAGCGCCGACTCGAAGCGGTCGTTGACCACCACATAGTCGAACTCCGGCCAGTGGCCGAGCTCGGCCAGCGCGTCGCGCATGCGCCGCTCGATCAGCGCCGGGTCGTCGCCACGGCCGCCCAGGCGCTCGCGCAGCACCGCCACCGACGGCGGCAGCACCATCACCGTCACACAGCCGGGCAGGCGGGCGCGGGCCTGGCGGGCGCCCTGCCAGTCGATCTCCAGCACCACCGAGCGTCCGCCCTGCAGCGCCTGCGCCACCGCCGGCGCCGACGTGCCGTAGTGGTGATCGAACACCTGCGCATGCTCCAGAAACTCGCCGGCCGCCTGCATGGCGGCGAAACGCCCGGCAGTCACGAAATGGTAGGCCACACCGTCCTGCTCGCCGGCCCGCGGCGCGCGCGTGGTGTAGGACACCGACAGGCTCAGCGCCGGGCGCCGTTCCACCAGCGCGCGCACCAGGCTGGTCTTGCCAACCCCGGACGGGCCACAGACGACGTACAGGAGACCGGGATTCGAAGACATGAAAACGTTATCCGAAGCAGGTGACGGCAGACCGTCCCAGTGTAACCGTGAGGCCCGGGCGCTTTGCCGGCGCCGGCCGGCGGCCCGAGAATAGCCGCCGCCATGAGCGCCGACTCCCACAGCCTGTCTATCGACCCCGTCCTGGGGCTCGCGCGCGGCGTGCCGTTCCTGGCCTCGCCGCACTGCGACGAGCGCCCGCCCGGCTGCGCCGTCGAGCTGCTGGTGATCCACGCCATCAGCCTGCCGGCGGGGCGTTACGGCGGGGACGACGTGGCCGCGCTGTTCCTCGGCCAGCTGGACTGCCGGCGGCCGGACTATGCCGGGTTGGCGGGCCTGCGGGTGTCGGCGCATTTCTTTATCCGGCGCGACGGCCGGCTGGTACAGTTCGTGCCCATCCAGCGCCGCGCCTGGCACGCCGGCGCGTCCCGGTTCGGGCAGCGCGAGCGCTGCAACGATTTCTCGGTCGGCGTCGAACTGGAAGGCTGCGACCACGACCCCTTCAGCGCCGACCAATACACCACGCTGATCGCCCTCACGCGGGCGCTGCGCGCCGCCTGTCCGGCCATCAGCGCCGACCGCATCGTCGGTCACAGCGACATCGCCCCCGGTCGCAAGACCGATCCCGGCCCCCATTTCGACTGGGCCCGCTACCGTGCCGGCCTGTTGCACACGCCATGAACACATCGACCACCTACATCGACCTGCTGCGCCACGGCGAACCGCAGGGCGGCCGCCGCTTTCGCGGGACCGTCGACGACCCGCTGTCCGACACCGGCTGGGCACAGCTGCAGGCAGCCACCGCCGACGAGCAGTGGGACCGCGTCGTCTGCTCGCCGCTGCGCCGCTGCCGGGACTT
This sequence comes from Gammaproteobacteria bacterium, assembly GCA_003526065.1. The sequence continues at coordinate 3,086 of DQBD01000287.1, forward strand.
CGCCCAGGATCTGGCCACCCGCCTGGGCGTGGCCTGTACCGTCGAGCCCGACTTTCGCGAAATCAGCTTCGGCCTGTGGGAAGGCCTGACCGCGGTCGAGGTGCAGGCCCGGTACGGGGCGGCACTGACGCGGTTCTGGCAGGACCCGGTGCGCCATCCGCCACCGCAGGCCGAGGCGGCCGCCGATTTCAGCGCCCGTGTCGACGCCGCCTGGCAGCGGTTGATCACCGACACGGCCGGCCAGCGCGTGCTGGTGGTGGCCCACGGCGGCACCGTCGCCATGCTGCTGCGCGGTGTGCTCGGCATGCCGATCAGCCATGCCTGGCGTATCCGCCTGGGCTACGCCGGCCGCGCCCGGCTGCGCCTGGATCACACCGAACACGGCCTGCTGGCGGCGCTGCTGCGGCTCGATCCGGGCGGCTGAGACGAGCGCGAATCACCTGCCACCACGGGCTGGCGATCGACGGACGACGGA
>DQBD01000287.1:3811-7179 GCA_003526065.1 Gammaproteobacteria bacterium
CGACGGACGACGGAAAGGAAAATGGTGGCCAGGGGCGGAATCGAACCACCGACACGTGGATTTTCAGTCCACTGCTCTACCGACTGAGCTACCTGGCCGGACGTGAAGCGCCGCGCCGCCGTTGGAAGCGGTGCCGGGGCACCGCGGGCGCGGGGGTGCGTATTAGATGCGCGTGGTCCGCATCGCGTCAAGGCGCGCGCTACCATCGAGGCATCGAAGCCGGCCGCGGCCGGCCGTTTTTTCGCCACCAGGAGGCGCCATGCGCATTCTGCACACCATGCTGCGGGTCGGTGACCTGGACCGCTCGATCGCCTTCTACACCGAGGTGCTGGGCATGCGCCTGGTGTCCCGGCGGGACTTTCCGGGCGGGCGTTTCACGCTGGCCTTCGTCGGCTACGAGGACGGCGCGATCAGCAGCCCGTCGGCGGCCGGGACACCGCTGATCGAGCTGACCCACAACTGGGACACCGCGGCCTACGAACTGGGCGACGGCTTCGGCCACGTGGCCATCGAGGTGGACGACGCCTACGCCACCTGCGATGCCATCCGGGCACGCGGCGGCAAGGTGGTGCGCGAGGCCGGCCCGATGCAGCACGGCACCACGGTGATCGCCTTCGTCGAGGATCCGGACGGCTACCGCGTCGAACTGATCCAAAAGCACGGCTGACGCCCGCGCCGGTCGGCAGCGGGCGGCGGCGGTATCATGCCGCGCCGTGCCCGCCGTCATCGAACCCACCGTGAAGCCAACCTCGCCGGCCGTCGCCACGGCCGCCCAGACCGGCCTGTCCGCCCGCCAGCTGTTTGCCCTGGCCGGGTTTTTCATCGTGTTGCGCCTGGCCCTGGCCGTGCTGGCCGAGCCGATCGTCGACGAGACGTACTACTGGCTCTACGCGCAGCACATGGAGCTGGCCTTCCTGGACCACCCGCCGCTGGTGGCCTGGCTGAACGGGCTCGGCACCGCGCTGCTGGGCGACACATCGGCCGGCGTGCGGCTGGGGGCCATCGCCTGCGGGCTGATCGCGCTCGGCTATGTGTACCGTCTGACGCGGGCGATCGGCGGCGACCGTCGCCAGGCGCTGGCGGCGGTGCTGCTGGGCTGCGCACTGCCGGCGTTTTTCCTGTCGGGCCTGCTGATGACGCCGGACGCACCGCTGGTGGCCGCCTGGGCGGCCGGCCTGTACTACCTGCAGCGCGCGCTGGTGGCCGGCCAGAGCCGTGCCTGGCTGGGTGTGGGGGTGGCCTTCGGCGTCGGCCTGCTGGCCAAGTATCCGATCGTCCTGCTGGCCGCCGCCGCAGGCGGCTTCCTGCTGAGCGACGCCGTCGCGCGGCGCTGGCTCGCCCGCCCGCACCCGTACCTGGCGGTCCTGCTGGCGCTGGCGCTGTTCTCGCCGGTGCTGATCTGGAACGCGCAACACGACTGGGCTTCGTTCGCCTTTCAGGGCAGCCGGCGCATGCAGCAGGCGTTCGAGTTCTCGACCCACCTGCTGGTCGGCCACGTGCTGGTGTTGCTGTTTCCCACCGGTGCGCTGGCCGCCTGGGGCATCGCCAGCCGGTCCGCCTGGCGGGCGCAGGCGGTGACCGAGGCACGCAACCGGCGGCTGCTGCTGTGGTCGGCGGCGGTGCCATTCGGCGTGTTCGCGGTGTTCAGCCTGTTCAATTACCCGCACTTCCACTGGACCGGCCCGGCCTACATCGGTCTGCTGCCGCTGCTGGCGGCAACGCTGACCGTGCCGGCGATGCCGGGGGACCGGCTGCGCCGCCTGCTGGACCGGCTCTGGCGACCGACCGTGTACCTGCTGGCCGCCGGCTATGCCGTGGCGGCGACGTACATCGTGTTCGGCCTGCCGGGGGTGCCGTACCCCACGCACAACGTCGCCTACCTGGCCTGGCAGCCGGCGGCGCGGGCGGTGCATGCGCTCGAGCAGCAGGTCGAGCGCGACACCGGCCAGCGGCCGCTGGTGGTCGGCATGAGCAAGTGGTCGATCGCCGCCGCCCTGGCGTTTCACGATGTCGACGGCCGGCGCGACAACATCACCTCGCGCAACCTGTACGGTCGCACCGGGGCCATGTTCGAGTACTGGTTCGACGACGACAGCGACGGACAGCGGCCGGTGCTGCTGGTCGATTTCGAACGCAAGGACCTGGAGGACCCGCGGCTGGACACGGCACTGGTGAACGTCGGCCCCATCCGCGAGCAGACCATCCGCTGGCGCGGCCAGGTGGCGCGCCACCTCTATTACCGCGTGGCCACCGGCTACCGTCCCGACGCCGTGCGCAGGACACGGACGGAGCGCTGAGCATGCGCCTTCTGCTCCATTTCGCCCGTGCCTATCCGGCCCGTGGCCTGCTGACGCTGCTGGCCCTGCTGCTGGCCGGGCTGCTGGACGGGCTTGGCCTGTCCTCGCTGCTGACCATGCTGGTGTCGGTGTCGGACGACGCCGCCAGCCTGCCGCTGCCGGCGCAGCAGGTGACACAGTTCCTGCAGGCGCTGGGCATCCCGCCGCAGCTCGGCCCGCTGCTGGCGCTGATGGTGCTGGCCATGCTGGCCAAGGCGCTGCTGACGCTGGCGGCCAACGCGCAGGTCGGCTACACCGTGGCGCGGGTGGCGACCGACCTGCGCCTGTCGCTGCTGCGGGCGGTGCTGGCCAGCCGCTGGGAGTACTACCTGCACACGCCGGTGGGGGCGCTGTCGAACGCCATTTCCGGCGAAACCAACCGTGCCGCCAATGCCTATTTCAACGCCGCCCAGATGCTGGCGCTGCTGGTGCAGGCGCTCATCTACTCGGCGCTGGCGATGATGGTGTCCTGGCAGGCCACACTGGCGGCGCTGGCCGTGGGCGGCCTGCTGATGGGCGCCATGGGCGGCCTGGTGCGCCGCGCCCGCCAGGCCGGCAAGCGCCAGACGCAGCTGACCGGCGCGCTGGTGACGTACCTCACCGACGTGCTGCAGTCGGTCAAGCCGCTCAAGGCCATGGGCCGCGAGGACCTGGCCGACGGCATCCTGGCCCGCCAGACGCGGCAGATCGACAAGGCCCTGCGCAAGCAGGTGATCGCCAAGGAGGCGCTGCCGGCGGTGCAGGAACCGCTGCTGGCCTCGCTGGCGGCGGTCGGGCTGTACCTGGCCATCGCGCACCTGGGCATGTCGCTGGCCTCGGTGATGGTGGTGATCTTTCTGCTGGCGCGTGTGCTCGGCTACTTCACCAAGGTGCAGCGGCAGTATCAGCACATGGTCAGCTCCGAGGCCGCCTACTGGCTGCTGCACGACGCCACCGCCAAGGCACGCGCCGCCGCCGAGCCGCCGGCCGGCGGCGACCCGCCACGCCTGCGGCAGGGCATCGCCCCCCGCGGCGATCAGGGTGGTCAGCTGG
>DQBD01000252.1:0-3451 GCA_003526065.1 Gammaproteobacteria bacterium
GGTTGGCGCCGAAATATTCCACGCCGGCGTGGGCCATCAGCCGGTCCAGATCGGCCGGCTCGCGGTGCAGCAGCACCTCGCCGCCGCCGTAGACGCGAAACGGCGTGAAGTCGTAGGCCACCAGCGCCTCGAGTGACTCGAAGCTCAGGTTGATGCGCTCGGGCGCGGCGTTGAGCAGGAACTCGTCGCCCAGGTGCGAGCTCTGGTGATACAGGCGCAGCCGGCCGCTGAGGGCGCCCTGGCGCCAGGTGAAGGGGATACCGACCGTGTAGTCGGCATTGATCAGGTCGAACGAATCGGCTTCCAGGTTGAACAGGCCGAACAGGCCGCCCGAGATGCCGATGTTCCAGCCGTTGCCGACAGCGTCGACGGCGCCATAGACGGGGAAGTCGGCGCCGTAGCCGACCTCGACCAGCCAGACCCGGTCGATGTCGGTGTCGTAATGGCGCGGCGAGATGAAGAACCGCGGCTCCTTGGGGTCGGCCAGTGCCGGGCGGAACAGCTCCTCGGTTGGAAACCAGCGCTTGCGCACCGCCGTGGCCGGTGTCTGATCGTCGACCAGCTGCACCGTGCGTATGCCGGAAATGGCGGCCAGTTCGGTCCTGGCGGCTTCGGCATCGACAGTGGCAGGTGCCTGTAGCCGCACGCGCCCACGCTCCACGTCGAGCCGATAGCTGCCGCTGGGCCAGCCGAGCTGGAGTTCCAGTACCGCGGCGGCATAGCCGGCCAGGTAGGCATCGCTGGGTTCTGCCGGTGGCGACGCCGCGGCGGCGCTGGCAATTCCGAGCAGGCAGGCGGCAAGCAGGCGGGCGGCGGCCATGGGGACTCCTGTGTATGGGTGGGCGCGCGGCGCGTGCCGTGCCCTGGTCGTGTCTCATGCAAAGACCACGCCGCCGGCCCGGCGGTTCCGCCGGCAACGTCCGCCGCGTGAGCACGATCACGGCGACGTGACGGGTTTTGCGTGCATATAGCCGCTTACCGATGACAGCGAGGTGTCCATGATGCATCCCGACCTGCCGTTTGCGGACGCCCTGGGGCCGGTGCGCGTCATCCACGTGCATCAGCCGCAGCTGGGGTTGGCCGGAACCGTGGTGATCGACAATCTGGCGTGTGGGCCGGCCATCGGTGGCCTGCGCATGGAGCCCGACGTCACGGCGGCCGAATGTGCCCGCCTGGCCCGTGCCATGACCTTCAAGAACGCCGCGGCGGGCCTGCCGCACGGCGGCGGCAAGTCGGTGCTGCGCGCCGACCCCGGACTGCCGGCAGAGCACAAGCAGCGGCTGATCCGCGCCTTCGCCGCGGCGTTGCGCGACGAGCGCGGCTACATCTTCGGCCCGGACATGGGTACCGACGAGACCTGCATGGCCTGGGTGCGGGATGAGATCGGCCGCGCCGTGGGCCTGCCGCGGGCGCTGGGCGGTATTCCGCTGGACCAGATCGGTGCCACCGGCTGGGGCGTGTGTCAGGCGGCCGAGGTGGCCTTTGCGCAGCTGGGCCGGTCGCTGGCCGGCGCCCGGGTGGTGGTGCAGGGCTTCGGTGCCGTCGGCCGCCACGCCGCGCGCTTTCTGGTGGCGCGCGGTGCCCGGGTGGTGGCGGTGGCCGACTCGCGCGGCGCCGTGCACCGGCCGGACGGACTCGATCTGGAGGCGCTGCTCGCCCTCAAGGCGAGCGGTGAATCCGTCACGGGCTGCCCCGACGCCACGCTCATCGACGCCGAGGCGCTGGTCGGCGTGGACTGCGATCTGTGGATACCGGCGGCGCGGCCGGACGTGATCCACGCCGGCAATGCCGATCACCTGCGTGCGGCGCTGGTGGTGGAGGGCGCCAACATCCCCGTGACCGCCGAGGCCGAGCGCAGCCTGCATGACCGCGGCGTATGGGTGGTGCCGGATTTCATCGCCAGCGCCGGCGGCGTGATCTGCGCCGCCATGGAGTTGCTGGGAGCGACCGAGGGCGCGGCGCTGGCGGCGGTGGCCGAGCGGGTGCGGGCCAACACGGCCACCGTACTGGCACGCGCACAGGCCACACCGTGCACGCCGCGCGAGGCGGCCGAGGCGCTGGCCACCGAGCGCCTGCAGGCGGCCATGGCCACGCGCCGCTTCGGTCTGTACTGAGGGCCGGTCAGCGCCGTCGCCAGACGGCGGCCAGGGCCAGGCCGGCCACGTTCTGCCAGACCGAGAACAGGGCCGCCGGCAGCGCGGCCAGCGCCGGCAGGTACTTGATGGCCAGCGCCGTGGCCAGGCCCGAGTTCTGCATGCCGACCTCGATGGCGATGGCGCGTCGCTGGGCCGGCGCCGCACCCCCGAACCAGGCGGCGACATAGCCGAGCACGAAGCCCAGGGCGTTGTGGGCGACGACGGCGCTGGCGATGACGGTGCCGGTGGCTGCCAAGTGGCCCCGGTTGAGGGCCAGGATGATGGCCACGATGAGCGCGATCAGCAGCATCGACAGGCCGGGCATCACGCGCGCCAGCGCCGTGGCCGGGCCGCGCAGCAGGGCGCGCAGCAGCATGCCGGCCAGCACCGGCAGCAGCACGATGCGCAGGATGTCCAGCAGCATGGCGACCGCCGGCACGTCGACCCGCGTGCCGGCCAGCCACAGTGTCAGCCACGGCGTCAGCAGCACCGCCGCCAGGGTGCTGACGGCGGTCATCGCCACCGACAGCGCCACGTCGCCGCGCGCCAGGTAGACCATGACGTTGGAGGCGGTGCCACCGGGGCAGGCGCCGACCAGGATCAGTCCCGCCGCCAGCGTCGACGACAGGCCCAGATAGCCGGCGATGGCATAGGCCAGCAGCGGCATGACCGCGAACTGCAGGGCGACGCCGAGCAGCAGCCAGCGTGGCCGGCGCAGCGCGGCGGTCAGCTGGGCGCCGGTCAGCGTCAGGCCCATGCCGAACATGATCAGTCCCAGTGCCGGGACGATGGCCACCTTGAGTGGCACCAGCGCCTGCGGCAGCCACCAGGCGAGCAGGCAGGCCGCCAGCAGCAGGGCGATCGGCGCCCAGTCGCGCCGGCTCAAGGCGCTGGCCGGCGTGCCCGGCAGACCGGACAGTCGGGGTCCTGGCGCAGGCCGACGGTGTGCCATTCGCTGCGCCGGCCATCGAACAGCAGCAGCCGGCCGGCCAGGCCGGTGTCCATGCCCAGCAGCACCTTGAGCGCCTCGAGCGCCTGCATGGCGCCGATGACGCCGACCACCGGCGGCAGCACGCCGACCTGGGCACAGTGCTCGGCCTCGTTGCCGGCTTCGCGGTACAGGCAGCGGTAACAGGGGCCGTCCGGCCGGTCGAGCCGGAATACCGTCACCTGCCCCTCGAAGCGGATGGCGGCGCCGGATACCAGCGGCGTGCCGGCCGCGGCGCAGGCGGCGTTGATGGCGAAGCGGCTGTCGAAGTTGTCGGTACAGTCCAGCACCAGGTCCACGGCCGCCACCTGCGCCGCCAGCGCGTCGG
>DQBD01000252.1:3705-4200 GCA_003526065.1 Gammaproteobacteria bacterium
CGCCGCCAGCGCGTCGGCATCGAGGCGGGCACAGACGGGCGTGACGCGGATGTCCGGGTTCACCGCCAGCAGCGCGTCGCGGGCCGATTCCGCCTTGGGGCGGCCGACGTCGGCGGTGTGGTGCAGCACCTGGCGGTGCAGGTTGGTCAGGTCGACCTGGTCGGGGTCGGCCACCACCAGCTCGCCGACACCGGCGCCGGCCAGGTACAGCGCCGCCGGCGAGCCCAGGCCGCCCACGCCGATGATCAGCACGCGCGCTTCCAGCAGCCGCGCCTGGCCGTCGAAATCCACTTCCGGCAGCACCAGCTGGCGGGCGTAGCGGTGCAGTTGCTGGTCGTTCAGTTCGTGCATGGCAGGTGTCCCAGGGTGACGCGCGGGCGCCCGGCAAGGTCGGTGTGGCTGGCGACGTCGACGAAGCCTGCCCGCGCCAGCAGCCCACGTACCGCCGCCGCCTGGTTGGCGCCATGTTCGAGCAGCAGCCAGCCGCCGGCGGTC
>DQBD01000029.1:0-2497 GCA_003526065.1 Gammaproteobacteria bacterium
GTGGTGCCGGTCTTGCCGGCGATGTTCAGGCCGGGCAGCACCCGCCCCAGGGCGCGCGCCGTGCCGCTGCGTGCCACCTCCTGCAGGGCGGTGTTGACCAGGAACACGGCCGCCGGGTCGAGCTTCTGCTCCACCGACAGCGGATAGCTGGCCAGCGGCGTGCCTTCGGCGTCGGTCACCGCATGAATGCCGCGCAGGTGCAGGCGAAACCCGCTGGCAGCCAGCGTCAGGTACATGCGCGTGGTCTCGAACGGTGTCAGTTCCACCGCACCCAGCATGACCGACGGCACCGGCGGCAGGTCGCGGCGCACGCCCAGCGCCCGCAGCGTCTTGAGCACGTTCGGCACGCCCACCTGCAGGCCAAGCGCCACGGTGGCGCTGTTGCGCGACTCGGCCAGGCCGCGCAACAGCGGAATGCGACCGGCGTAGTCGTTGCCGGCGTTGCGCGGCTGCCAGCGGTCGCCGTTGGGCAGGCCCACGGACATGCGCTGATCGTCCAGCGGCGTTGCCAGATTGAAGCGCTGCGGCTCGGACAGCGCGGTCAGATACACCGCCGGCTTGGCCAGCGAGCCGATCTGCCGGCGCGCGTCCAGGGCCCGGTTGTAGCCGTCGAAACGCGGGTCGCGATCGCCGACCAGCGCCAGCACCTCGCCGGTGGCCACGTCCGCCGCCACGGCCGCCATCTGCAGGTCCGGCTTGCCGGCCGACTTGGCAATCGCCGCCCCCTGGCCGGTGACCGCCGCCTCGGCCGCCGCCTGCACCGCCGGATCCATGGTGGCGAAGATGCGCAGGCCGTCGTTGCGCAACACCTCTTCCGGGTAATCGCGCTGCAACTGGCGCCGCACCAGATCCAGAAATGCCGGGTAACGCGCCGTGGCCAGCGCCGTGCGCTTGACCACGCCCAGCGGCCTGGCCTGCGCCGCGGCCGCCTGCTGCTCGGTCAGCACACCCTGCTCGGCCAGCAGGCGCAGTGCCAGGTTGCGTCGGGCGGTGGCCCGCTCGGGATTCCGGCGCGGATCATACGAGGACGGTGCCTGCACCATCCCGGCCAGCAACGCCAGCTGTCCGGTGTCCAGTTCGCCCAGCGGGCGGCCGAAATACAGCATGGCGCCCTGGGCCATGCCGTGAATGCTGCGCGTGCCGACCTGTCCCAGGAACACCTCGTTCAGGTAGGCCTCGAGGATCTCGTCCTTGCTGTAGTGACTTTCCAGCAGCACCGCCATGATGGCCTCGGTGGCCTTGCGCCACAGCGTGCGGTCCGCGGTGAGAAAGTAGTTCTTGACCAGCTGCTGCGTCAGCGTGCTGCCACCCTGCACCATGGCACCGGCACGCAGATCCGCCCACAGGGCACGGGCGATGCCGCGCGGCGAAATGCCCACGTGGCGGTAGAAATCGCGATCCTCGAGCGTCAGCAACGCCTGGATCAGCACCGGCGGCACCTCGTCCAGGCGCACCAGCAGCCGGTCCTCGTTGCTGGCCGGATAGAAACCGCCGATGAATTCCGGCTCCAGGCGCAGCAGGGGCAGTTCGCCCTGGTCGCCGCTCAGGCCGGTCACCTGACGGCCGTCGAAGCGGATCTCCACCTTGCGCGGCGGCTCGGCGCCATCCCAGAACTGAAATCCGCGTGTGTATACGATCAGCCGCGCGCCGCGCACCGCGTACGTGCCTGCACCCACCGGGTCGTCGTTCTGGTAACCAAGGCGATCGAGCGCCTCGCGCACACGCCGCTGGTCCAGCGGTGCCCCCGCATACAGCTCCAGCGGCCGGGCGAACACCCGCGCCGGCAATGCCCAGCGCTGGCCCTCGAACTTGTCGCGAATGACCCGATCCAGGTGCACTGCGTACAGCGCCACGGCAGCGGCGCCAATCAGCCCCACAGGCAGCAACCAGGCCAGCCAGCGGCGGTAGGCAGGGCGGCGAGAACGCGATTTCGGCATGGGCGGCGGCAGCGTGAAAGGACGTAACGTACTAGTCTAGCGCGCCGGCCGGGCGACACCGCGACTGCCGGTGAACATCCAGCGAGGGGGAACCACCATGTTCAACACCGACCGTTTCGTCGCCGACTGTCAGGCGGCGCTGCGCAGCGCCGATCCCGCCGGCCACATCGCCAGCGTACTGACCGAGGCGCTGCGTGATCCCCAGGCCGTGGCTACCGCCCTGGCGGCGGATGCCGACACGCCGGGGGTGGTGCCGCTGTTCCGCTCCGACGCCCTGACCGTGGCCCACGTGGTCAGCGCGCCGCACAGCCGCAGCCCCATCCACAACCACTGCATGTGGGGCGTGATCGGCATCTACGCCGGACAAGAGGACAACCACCTGTACCGCCGCGGCGACGGCGGCCTGGTCGACGACGGCCTGCGCAGCCTGCGATCGGGCGACGTGTTCGTGATGAACCCGCAGCTGATCCATGCCGTGGCCAACCCGCGCGACGACCTCAACGGCGGCCTGCACGTGTACGGTGGCGACCTGATGCAACGCCCCGGACGCAGCCTGTGGG
>DQBD01000029.1:2739-2987 GCA_003526065.1 Gammaproteobacteria bacterium
CGCCCCGGACGCAGCCTGTGGGATCCGGACACTGGCGCGGAAGAACCCTATGCCTTCGAGCGGGTACTCGAATACACCGCCCGCCTGAGCGGCTAGACGCGCGACGCCGCCCCGAGCCAAGCGCACGGATTCGTCTTGCGCGGATCCCACGCCCCGTCCGGGCCTCGGCATCTACGCCGGGCAAGAGGACAACCACCTGTACCGCCGCGGCGACGGCGGCCTGGCCGACATTCGTCTTGCGTGGGATC
>DQBD01000118.1:0-1624 GCA_003526065.1 Gammaproteobacteria bacterium
TGAGCTGTCTGCGCTGCAGCGCAGACAGCTCAGCCACATGCGTGTGGAGTTTGTCGGTACTCGGCTCGTCGTTCGAGGCAAACAGCAAACTGGAGCGATTCACGATTCCCGTTGCCACGGCATGATCGACACGCCGCTCACAACGACAGGGGGCGGCCTCCTCGACCAAGCCGCAATGCGTCCTCATGAATTCAACAATGCGTTGCCGTGCCCGCGATCGCCGCTTGCGAAACGCCGCATCGGGCAGATCCATGACATAGGCCGCTTCCTGACTGGATAGTTGCAGGATATCGCCCAGCACGAAAGCGGCGCGGTGCTCGCGGTCGAGACAGATCAGCATGGCGTGCGTACAGCCGATTCTGACCTCATGGATCAGACGCGCATACTCAGGATCTGAGGTCGAAGCCGGTGATTCGGCGAGATCCTGGGCGAGATCGGCGCCGAATTGTTCGAAGGAAAGATGCTCGGCTTCCACACGTCCGGCTTTTTGATTCAGCAGGTGGTTGACGGCGACGCGAAAGGCCCATGTCCTGAACGCGCTGCGGCCTTCGAAGCTGGAGAGACGCGTGACGATCTTCAGCAGAATCTCCTGGCACGCGTCTGCAGCATCATGAGGACACCAGAGCATGCGCAACGCAAGATTGTAGATTTCCTTCTGGATGGTACCCAGGATGGCTTCCAAGGCTTTGCCATCGCCATTTCGGGCAGCGGCGACCAGCACTTCCAGCGTTTGAGTCGTCATCACGTCTCTCCAGATCGGCTTAACCGACGAGTTCCCGGAAGATGGCGCGCAGTGCGCGCATTTCTTCACGAAGCCCCCACCGTTGGGAGTCGAAAATCTCATCAGACATATCGGCGGTCCGGAAGAATGTGAAGGTGAATTCACAACCCGGACCATTGGGCATCAAGCGTGTGTAGGCGATGTCTTCCACGCCGGGATCCAGCCTGGAAATGATGTCGATGGTTCCGCTGGCCGCATCGCATGCGTAGCGAATGATCAAGGGACCGGCGACCGTCTGCGCCAACCACTCCGATCCTTGTTTTTCGATGTCCTGGCAGAATACATGAGCCCACCGGGGAAGATTCTCGGGATTGGACAGAAAGGGATAGGCAACCGAAAACGGCGCTTCCAACGTGACTGATTCGGTATGTGCAAGCATGACTCTCTCTCGCATCGGGGAGCGTTGACGGGATATCAACAGTTATTTAGACCGGTGGGCCATCGGGTTTGTGACCGGCCGCGGGCAGCAATCGTTGCCGCTCGATGGCGAGGGTCACTTGAGCCGGATGTTCCGGCGCGTCAGGATAAAGACTCCGCCATCACGGAACACCGACCATGGCAATAACCCCATCATCGCCCATCGATCCACCGAGCCAATCAGCGACCCGCGCGCTGCGCCTGTTCGCGCCGCAGGTAAGTGCCAACTACGGCACGCGCGTGGCGGCGGCGCTGGGGTTGTCGCTTGCGGCCTTGGAGGAGCGCGAATTCGAGGACGGGGAGCATAAGATCCGCCCACTGGACAACGTGCGCGGGGCGGACATCTTCGTGCTGCAGCAGCTGCATGGCGAGCCGGGGCATTCGATCCACGACAAGCTGTGCCGCCTGCTGTTCCTGCTGGGCGCC
>DQBD01000118.1:1763-2203 GCA_003526065.1 Gammaproteobacteria bacterium
CCTGCTGTTCCTGCTGGGCGCCTTGCGCGATGCGGGGGCTGCGCGCCTCACCGCGGTGCTGCCCTATCTGGCCTATGCCCGCAAGGACCAACGCAGCCAGCCGCGCGATCCGGTGACGCACCGCTACCTCGCCCAGCTGCTCGAAGCCATCGGGGTCGATGGCGTGGTGACGCTGGACGTGCATAACCGGGCGGCGTTCCAGAACGCCTTTCGCCGGCCGGTCGTGCATCTGGAAGCGCGGTCGTTGTTCGTCGCCCATTTCGCCGCCCGGCCCGCGAACTGGGTGGTGGTGGCGCCCGACGGCGGGGCCATCAAGCGCGCCGAGCGCTTCGCCCAGGCGCTGGGCCAGCGGCTGGAGCGCGAGGTGGGGCTGGCCTTCATGCACAAGTGGCGCAGCGGCGGGCGCATGGGCGGCGGGGAGATCGTGGGAGAGGGGGCCG
>DQBD01000118.1:2408-14524 GCA_003526065.1 Gammaproteobacteria bacterium
GGGAGATCGTGGGAGAGGTGGCCGGCCGCCCGGCGCTGATCTTCGATGACCTCATCAGCACCGGTGGGACGCTGGCCCTGTGCGCGGAGGCGCTGCGGGGGGCGGGCGCCGCCACCGTGGAAGCCGCCGCGACCCATGGCGTCTTCCCCTCCGCTGCCAACACCGCCCTGGCCGGCTCGGACCTGACGCGGCTGGTGGTGTGCGACACAGTACCGCCGCTGCGGCTGACTCAGCCCGAGATCACGGCCAAGCTCACCACGTTGGACACGGCACCGTTTCTCGCCGAAGCCATCGCGCGACTGCATGAGGACAGCTCGCTGGAGGATCTGGCCGAAGGCGCGATCTGACGCGTCTCAAGGTCCGGCAGCGATGGTCAGATAGGTCTCGAGCCGTGTCCGCCATTTCGCGGGACGGTCGTGCGGCAGGTCGATCAGATGCCACAGGGCCAGCTTGGCGCGCACCAAGGCCCGATAGCGCTGGTAGAACCGCACCAGTTCCGCTGGCGGATCGTCCTCGCAGCAGGCGCCATAGGCCGCCAGCAATCCTTCCAGCGTACCCGGCTGCCCCAGCCTGGCGCACTCCAGGCCGAGATAGGCCAGCTCATCCACGGCATCGAGCATGCGCAGCTCGCGGCTGAATTCCAGGCAGTCGAAGATCACCGGCGGTTCGAGGCAGCAGACATGCTCGGGACGCAGATCCCCATGCCCCTCGATGATCCGCCCGGCACTCGCCCGCTCGGCCAACAGCAAGCCCCGGCGGTTGAGGAATTCCCGCTGACGCCGCAGGGCAGCCGACAGCCGCTCGGCATCCACCCATTCCGGTGCCGTGGCCAGGATCGCCCCTTCGCCGTCGATGGTCCGGCGCAGTCCCTCGACATAGACACCCGGATTCAGCGGAAGCGCCGGCTGCGCCCGATAGAAGTCACCCAGATGCACCCCGATGCCTTCGACAACGGCATCGTCGAGACGACCATCGCCAATCAGGCGATCCAGCATCCGTGCCGCCGGTAGCCGGTGCATGCCCACCAGCCAGTCCACCACGTGCGCGGGATCAAGCGGACCATCCGTCGGAGAGGCCACCACCGGACCGACTCGCAAACCGCTACGATCACAGATGAGCGGCAACAGACCCGTGTAGACGGTCGGAGCCAGGCGCCGGTTCAGATGTAGTTCGAGCGTGGCATTGCGCCCACGCGCCGCCACGCTCGTGAGATCGATCATCCGGCTGCGCAGCGGCTTTTTGAGCTTGTAGGCGCCCACGTTGGTGAGAAAAACCCAAGAAGATCGGGTCTCGACCACCTGCACGGGTGCCGAGTCATCCTCGCTCAGTACCCCACCTTGGCACAGGAAAGCGCGCTTTTCCGCCGGAGAGACCGCAAGGGCATCGCCGGCGCCGGCTTTCATGTGTCCTCGCTATGCAGCTGCTGGAAACGCGACTGGGCGGCGAGCAGCGCCTGGCTCACCGCCACCGGATAGGGCTGCGCCGCATCGGACAGGCTCTGCAGCCGGGCGGGGAGCCGGTCCAGCCCGGCCGCCAGGTGTGCACGGGATGCAGACAATCCGGGACTGGCGCTGGGCAGGCGACAACCCTTTCGCATCACACAGTGCAGCAGGGGTTCACCCATCACAGCTTCATCGCGGCGCGCGATGACATCGCCGATTGCCGAGTTGCCTTCCATGATGCGATAGACCTGTTTGGGACCCGGCAAGCTGACCTTGCCCGGCGACAGCTTGCCGCAGTCGCGTCCGTCGTAGGCCACCAGCTTGTAGGCGGCGTCCAGGTACGGCCGGTCGGCCGCCACGTCCACCGTGGTGCCGACACCGAAGCCGTCGATGGGCGCGCCATCCGCCAGCAGGGCGGCGATTGCATGCTCGTCCAGACCACCGCTGGCCATGATGCGCACCTGCGACATGCCGGCCTCGTCCAGCAACGCGCGCGCCGCCCTGGCCAGGGCGGCGAGGTCGCCGGAATCCAGCCGCACCGCGCTCACCTGAAAGCGATCGCCCAGCCGTCGGGCGAGATCGATGACCTGCCGCACGCCGTCCAGCGTGTCATAGGTGTCCACCAGCAGCGTGGTACCGGGAAATTCGGCGACAAAGCGGGCAAACGACTCCGCCTCGCTGGCATGCGCCTGCACGTAGCTGTGCGCCACGGTGCCGGCCACCGGAATGCCGTAGCGGCGACCGGCCTCGACGTTGGAGGTGCCGTGATAGCCAACGATATGGAGCGCCCGCGCGCAGGCAATGGCCGCATCCACCCCGTGCGCGCGCCGGGCGCCGAAATCCACCACCGCCCGCCCCTGCGCCGCCTGCGTCACCCGCACACCCTTGCTGGCCACCAGCGTCGGGTAGTGCAGGAGGTTGAGCACCGCGGTTTCCACGAATTGCGCCTCGGGCATGGGCGCCTCGACCGTCAACAGCGGCTCATGCGCGAACGCCGGCGTGCCCTCGGCCATGGCATACACGGTGCCGGTGAAGCGCAGTGCCCGCAAATACTCCAGAAAGTCCGGCCGGAAGCGGCCCAGACTGCGCAGATAGTCGATGTCCTGCCCGCTGACCGCGAACGACTCCAGGTAATCCAGCACCTGTTCCAGCCCGCAGGCCAGCAGAAAATTGCGCTTCGGCAACGTGCGGGCGAACACATCGAACACGGCGGGACCGGTCATGCCCTCGGCCCGGTAGGCCTGGAGCATGGTCAACTCGTACAAGTCGGTGAACAGTGCCGGTACGCGGGATGCCGTCATGCTGGGCCTCGCTGTCGACTGCCGATGACCCGCTTCATTCTCCGCCTTGCGGCACGACACGCCAGTGCCGGCGCCTCAACTCATTCCAGCGCCGCTCCGGCTGCCTCCAGCTCCGCCAGCGCCCGATCACCGTCCCCGGGCTTCACGTCCACCGCCCGCACCGCCGCGCGCAGCAACACCACCCGATAACCAAGCCGCAGCGCGTCCAGGCCTGTGGCGCGCACGCAGTAATCCGTTGCCAGTCCGGCGAGCACCAGCGTACGCACCCCACGCGCGGACAGCAGGCCGTGCAGCTCCGTGTCGTGCTGCGTGCCGTCGGCCGGATCACGCACGCAGAACCCGGAATACCCATCCTCGCCGCCACGGCCCTTGGACACCACCGGCCCGACCACGGTCAACCGCGGATGCAGGGCCGCGCCCCAGGTATCGCGCACGCAATGCACCGGCCAGACGCCTCCGTCCGGCTTGAAGTGTGGGGTGCGCGGTGGATGCCAGTCGCGGGTGTAGACCACCGTCGCACCCGCCGCCTGGGCCGCGCCGATCTGGACGTTGATCACCGGCACCACGGCCTCGCCCTGCGGCACGTACAGACTGCCGGCGGGATCGGCAAAGTCGTTTTGCATGTCGATGACCAGCAGCGCCGTTCGCGTGTCGTACTGCATGAGCCCTCTCCATCTGCGGTCCGCAGACCGCCCGCTCCGTTACAGCATGCCTGCGAATGAACTCGCATGGCGCACATTCCGTTTGATGCCGATCATGGCTGCGGCCTGCGGCGGCACCCAAGATGCAGTGACACCCCAGCAGGAGAAACCACCATGCCCATTTCCGAGATCTGCAGCCGTGGCGTGGTCATCGTCGGGCCGAACGACTCCCTGCGCACCGTGGCCGAGCTGATGCGTCAGCACCACGTCGGCAGCGTGGTGGTGACCCGCGACCAGGACGCCGTGTGCGTGCCGGTCGGCATCATTACGGACCGTGACATCGTGCTGGCGCTGATCGCCAAGGACGTGCCCCCGGAGGCCGTCAGCGCCGGCGACGTCATGAGCGAACCGCTGGAAACCATCGACGAGACCGACGAGGTGTGGACCGCGCTCGAGCGCATGCGCAGCCGTGGCCTGCGCCGCCTGCCGGTGGTCGGCAGGCGCGGTGGACTGGTCGGCATCATCAGCGCCGACGACCTGCTCCAGCTGGTAGCCGAGGAACTCACCAACCTGGCACGCATCATCAACCGCGAACAGCGACGGGAAAGCACCGTCCGCAGCGGCTGACCGGCCGGCGGATCGTCGGGGGGAGGCTCGAAGCCTGCCCCCCGACACCCCTCAGACGATGCCCAGCTCCTGCATGCGTCCGCGGATCCATTCCTTCTTTTCCGGCGCCACCTGGCGGATGGGCGAACGCATCACGCCGCCGGCCAGGCCCAGCACCTCGTAGCAGACCTTCAGGTTGCCCAGCGTGGTGGCGTAGGTGAAGTTGCCGGACAGCGGCGCGAACATGATCTCGTCGTAGAAATCGCGCAGCGGCTGCAGCTGCTGGGAGATGGCGTAGGCCTCGTCCCACTGGCCGGCGCGTGCCAGTGCCGTGTACTGCTCCAGCAGGCCGCGCTTTTTGCCGTACAGGATGTGCGCGAAGGCGCCGTAGATGACCTGTCCGCCGGCGCGCAGGTCGTTCAGCCAGTGGTTCTCGAACGGGTCCGAGACGATGAAGTCGTCGCCCACCATGCGCCGCAGCTTGACGCTGTCGTCGTGGTTCATGCTGCCCTGCTTCATGCCGACGTAGCTCGGAATCTCGGACAGGCGCCGCGACAGGTCCAGGCTGATCAGGTGCCCGGCCACCATGGAGCGGTAGAACAGCAGCGCCATGTTGGAGTGGTCGGCCAGGTACTTGAAGTAGTCGTAGATTTCCTGGTCCGAGCGCAGCTGGACGATGGGCGTGATGACTTCCGCCGCCACGTAGCCGAGCTTCTCGACGAAGTTCAGCTTTTCCATCGCCTGATGGACGCTCTGGTCGAAGATGATGGTGTGCAGCGGAATGCGGCCGGCAGCGGCCTCGGCCACCACCTGGTGGTAGCGCATCCACTCGCTGACCGAGGTGTTCCAGCACTCGGCGACGAAGCCGCCCATCACCAGCCCGCTCTCGCCGATGTCGATCAGGTATTCGACGTTGCGGCGCAGGCCGTCCTCGTCGAGGCTGTCGTCCGGCTTGAAGGGGGTACACGGGCAGTCGTACCAGTCGCGGATGGTCGCCTTGGCCCAGGCCTTGGCTTCGGATTTTGTGAACGGCAGCTTGCTGGCCATGGTCTTTACTCCTTGAAACGGGGGTTACATGGCATCGACGACGATCAGGCTCATGTCGACCGCCTGGTCACGAATGCGCTTGAGGGGCTGATAGTCGGGATCGGCCAGCCAGGCATCCACCGCTGCCCGGTCCGGAAAGCGGAACACCACCACCGAGTCCACCGCCTCGCCGTGCAGGGTGTCCGGCGCGTTGCTGCGCCCGAGCAGTTCGCCGCCGTGGCGGCGCACGATGGGCCCGGCACCCTTGCGGTACTCGGCCAGCAAATCCCAGTCCTTCACGTGCTGGGTGGAGATCATGATCACGGCCATGGTGGTGCCTCCCCGGCTTCAGGCCGCCTGCGAACGGCGACGTTGCTGCAACAGGCCGTACACCCGCTCGGCGCTGACCGGCAGCTGCATGATGGGCGCGCCGATGGCGTCCGCCACGGCGTTGGCAATGGCCGCCGGCGCCGGCACGTTGGCGGCCTCGGCGATCGGGCCGCAGTTGAACGGCCCCGGCCCTTGCGGGCGTTCCAGCAGCACCGTGTTCAGTTCCGGAATGTCGGCGATGCACGGAATCTTGTAATCGCCCAGGTGCAGCGCCAGCGGCTGGCCGTCGTCCATGCGGTGTTCGGACATCAGCGCGAAGCCCAGGCCCATGAGCATGGCGCCCTCGATCTGGCCCTGGTGACCGACCGGGTTCACGATGGTGCCGACGTCGTGCGCGCTGGTGATGCGCCGCACGGTGACCTGGCCGGTTTCGGGGTCCACCGCCACTTCCGCCACCTGGGCGGTGAAGTTGGTGTCCGGCTGCTCCGGGAACAGGCCGAGCTTCTGATACACCTGCGCCGTCACCGGGCCGCCACTGAGTGCGGCCAGCTCGGCCAGGGTCAGGGCACGCCCGCCGGCACTGACCTGCCCGCCTTCCCAGGCCAGCACATCCGGCGCACAGCCAAGCGCCTGCGCCGCCAGCGGCGCCAGCTTCTCGCGCAGCGCGGCGACGGCGCTCATCACCGTCTGGCCGACCGCGTAGGTGGTACGGCAGCCGCCGACGCCAAAGTCGAACGGCAGCTCGTCGGTATCGGCGATGCGGATCCGCACCTCGGCCGGCGACATGTCCAGCGCCTCGCCGACGAACTGCTGCACGGCGGTGAACGTGCCCTGCCCCGGATCGCCGATGGGCAGCACCACGGTCACCTGGCCGTCGGGCGACAGTTCCAGCGCGCAGCTGGAATCGCCCCCGACCACGCCGCGCTCGTACATGGCAATGCCGAAGCCGACGTTCGGCTCCCTGCCGCGGCGCTCGAAGTAGCCGGACTCGCGCAGCGCCGCCTCCAGCGTCTCGGCCGCGCGCACGGTGGGCCACTGCACACCGGTGGCCGAGGCATCGCCCGCCTGCAGCACGTTGCGGCGGCGGAACTGCGCCGGGTCCATGCCCAGGGCGCGGGCGATCAGGTCGAACTGCGCCTCCACGGCAAACATGGTCTGCGGGCAGCCGGGGCTGCGCATGTGTCCGCCGGGGATGGTGTTGGTGTAGACCACGGTGCTGTGGATGTCGATGGCCGGCACGCGATAGCAGCTGGCCGCCTGGTCGGCGCCGTGCAGGTTCAGGTTCGGCATCGGCTTGTAGGCGCCGTAGGCACCGCCGTTGAACTTGAGGTCCACGTGCATGGCGGTGATGGTGCCGTCGCGGCGAACGCCGGTTTTTATGTCGATGCGCGCGGCGTGACGCGCATTGGCGGCCATCAGCTCCTCGGTGTAGCTCATCACCAGCTTCACCGGCCGGCCCGCCTCGCGCGACAGCAGGTACGCCACCGGCGCCTCCATCTGCGAACCCTTGCCGCCGAAGTCGCCGCCGATGTGCAGGTTGTGCAGCCGGATGCTGGCGGCTTCCACACCAAAACAGGCCGCCAGCTGCGCGCGCAGCATGTACGGACTCTTGTTGGACGCCCACACCTCGGCCCGCCCGTCCGCCTGCACGCTGGCCAGCACGGCGTGCGGCTCGATGTAGCCGTGGTGCTCGGTCGGCGTGTGGAAGGTGTGTTCGAACACCTGGTCGGCCTGCGCGAAGCCGGCGTCGAGATCGCCGTGCTGCCAGCGCATGTAGCCACACACGTTCGGCACCTTGGGCTCGGCCGGATGGGTGAAGGCGCCGGGGTAGGACTTCGGGTCCTCGTGCACGCGCGGGGCGTCCGGCCGCAGGGCGGCGTCCACGTCGAACACCGCCGGCAGCTCCTCGTATTCCACCTCGATCAGCGACAGGGCCTGCTCGGCCAGCTCGCGCGTCTGCGCCGCCACCGCCGCCACCCGGTCGCCGACAAAACGCACCGTGTCCACCGCCAGCACGGCGTGGTCGCGCACCGCCCGGCCGGCGTAGTACGGATGCTCCTTGCCGGTCACCACGGCGTACACGCCAGGCAGCGCCCGCGCCGCGGAGGCATCGATGCTGACGATGCGCGCGTGCGGATACGGACTGCGCAGGATGCGCCCCCAGGCCATGCCGGGCAGGACGTAATCGGCGGCATAGCGGGCGGCGCCGGTCACCTTGTCCGGACCTTCCATGCGGGCGGTGGGCTGGCCGACGAATTTGTGCGCCATGAAATCGCTCCTCGCTCGTATCATCCGGACGCCGCTGCCGGTAAGGTTGGGGCGCAGCAAAAACGGCCCTTTCGGGGCATCCGGCCGCACCCTCGGACCCGGCGTGTGTCCGTACCTGGGTTGTGCTGGCACATTATCATGGCCAAACGCCGACTAAACGATCAGCAAGGAGGAGGCCGATGTCCGAGCCTACGGTGTCCCTGTCACTGCATATCAACGGCACGCCATGGCAGGGCGAAATACCCGCCAACCGGCTGCTGGTGGACTTTCTGCGCTACGACGTCGGTCTCACCGGCACCAAGGAAGGGTGCAGCGTTGGCGTGTGCGGCGCCTGCACGGTTCGGCTCGACGGCCGGCTGGTGAGCTCCTGCCTCACGCTGGCGGCCATGGCCGACGGCGCCGACGTCACCACCGTCGAGGGCCTGGCCGAACGCGACGACCTCAAGCCCATCCAGCGCGCCTTCATCGAACACGGCGGCTTCCAGTGCGGCATCTGCACGCCCGGTCAGTTGCTGGCCGCGCAGGCCCTGCTGGAAACCGACCCGCACCCGGACGAAGCCGCCATCAAGGGCTGGATGATGAGCAACCTGTGCCGCTGCACCGGTTACTACGGCATCGTGCGCTCCATCGAGGCGGCCGCCGCCGGGGACGCGTCATGAGAGGCTTCGACTTCAGGGCCCCCGACAGCCTGGACGGCGTGTGCGAACTGCTGGCCGAGTACGGCAGCGACGCCAAGCTGCTGGCCGGCGGCACCGGCCTGCTGAACCTGATGAAACAGGAGCTGGTGCAGCCGGCCGTGCTGGTCAGCCTGCAACGCGTGCCGGACCTGGACGCCCTGACCGTGGACAGCGAAGGCATCCGCGCCGGCGCCTTCGTGCGTCACCGCCGCATGGAGGCGGACCCTGCCGTGCAGCGCGCCGTGCCATTGCTGGCCGCCGCCTATGGCCACGTGGCCACGGTGCGCATCCGCATGTCCGCCACCGTCGGCGGCGGCCTGGCCCACGCCGACCCGGCCATGGACGCGCCCGCGGTGTGGAAGGTGCTGGGGGCCACCGTGCACGCGCGCTCGGCCAGCGGCACGCGGCAGATCGCCGCCGAGGATTTCTTCGAGGACTTCTACACCAGCGTGCTGGAACCGGAAGAAGTGCTGACCGAGGTGCGGGCGCCGCTGCCGCCGGCCGGCGCCGGCTGGTCTTACCAGAAGTTCCTGCCGCGCAGCGTGGACGACTACGCCGCCGTTTCCGTCGCCGCCCTGCTGGCGCTGGACGAGAACGGCCACGTGAAGCAGGCCCGCGTCGGCATCGGCTCGGCGGCGCCGATTCCGCTGCTGGTGCCGGCCGTCGGCGCGGCGCTGATTGGCCAGCCACCCACGGCCGAAACCATTGCCGCCGCGGCGGAACTGGCGCGCGACGCCGTCGACCCGCTGGATGATCTTCGCGGCAGCGCCGCCTACAAGCGCGACATGGCCGTGGTGTTCACCCGCCGCGCGCTCGCCGAGGCCGCCGCCCGCGCCGAACGCCCCTGACCGACCACCCGGACCTGTTGCATGGAATTCGAATTCAGATCCCCCCTGCCCGCCCCGGTTCACCACGTGTGGGCCGCCCTGGAAGACATCGAAACCGTCGCCCTGTGCATTCCCGGCGTGGTGCGCGTGGCGCGCGAGGAAGACGACCGCTACACCGGCGCCCTGCGCATCAAGGTCGGGCCGGTCGCGCTTGAACTCGGCGGCCTCGTTACCGTGGAACTGCTCGACGCCGCCACGCGCACCCTGCGCTTTCTGGGCGAGGCCAAGGACCGCCGCGTGCCGGGGCAGATCAAGAGCCGGGCCACGCTGGTGGTCAGCGAACACGCCGACGGCAGCGAGCTGTATTTGCACAGCGACACGCACATCCTGGGCAAGCTCGGCGAGTTCGGGCAGCCGGTGGTTCGCCGCAAGACCGAGCAGGTCCTGCGCCAATTCACCGAGAATCTGTCCAAACAGCTGGGCGAGCCCGGCTGAGGCGCCCCACCCGGCGCCCTTTTACTTCAACCCAGGGAGATATGACGATGCGCGTGGCAATTCTTGGCGCCGGCGGACTCGGCTCGGTATTCGGCGCCGCGCTGGCGCTGGCCGGTGTGGACGTGACGCTCATCGCCCGCCCGGCGCATGCCGACGCCATCCGCAGGAACGGCCTCAAGCTCACCGGCGTGCGCGGCGAGCACCTCATCCGCGAGCCGCTCACGGCCGTTTCCGATCCGAAAGACGCCGAGGGCGAGTTCGACTACCTGATCCTCGGCGTCAAGGGCAAGGACACCGACGCCGCGCTCGAAAGCGCCAACTGCCTCAAGGACCGCATCAGGACCGCGCTGTCCTTCCAGAACAACGTGGTCAAGGAAGAAATCCTCACCCAATGGCTGGGCGACCCCGCCCGCGTGATCGGCTTCTCCACCATCGAGGCCGGCAACCTGGTCGAACCCGGCCACGTGCACAACGGCCTGACCATTCCCACCACCAACTACATCGGCGAGATGGACGGCACGCTCACGCCGCGCGTCGAGGCCCTGGCGGACGCCTTCAACCGCGCCGGCATGGGCACGAAAGCGGTCACCAACATCCGTCAGGTGCTGTGGGAAAAGCTCACGCAGATCTGCGGCGCGGCGGCCTGGTCGGTGAGCTGCCTGGCCGGCGGCAAGGAGCTGGCCTACCCGGACGGTCTGGTGGTGCCCGAGGGCGCCGCCCATTACGTGCAGGTGGGCCGCGACGCGCTGGCCGTGTACAAGGCCATGGGCTACACGCCGCAGAACTTCTACGCGCCCGTCTCCAAGCTCAAGGAACTGGACACCGTAGACGACTTCGACGCCGTCGAGATGGTGATGGAACTCGGCCGTGGCATGCAGGCCCAGGGCTACCGCGGCACCACCTCCATGCACGAGGACGTGCGCCGCGGCAAGAAGACCGAAGTCGACTGGATCATCAAACCCCTCATCGACAAGGGTCACGAACTCGGCGTGCCGGTGCCGACGCTGACAGCGGCGTATCGGATCATCAAGACGCTGGATACGTATTTGAGTTGACGCAGCGCCGCCGGCAGGTGAACAAAGCGCAGCGTGCCCACGCGGAATGGACGTAAACACCCTGGCCTTGCGTTCGTAAGGACAGGTCACCTCGTGGCCACAGCCTTGCGGCCATTGCCCACGGTACGCCTTAGGTTTACCTTCCCCAGCGAGATGACGGTGGACAACCTGGCTCGCTTCACCAGCTCATTGCAATCAAAACCGACGTCTAAGGCGGCGGCCAAGTTATGCGCCAGGTGGTGTACAACTCACGTCAAGTGCCACGAGTGATGAGTCACCGAAATGAGCGGTCAAGATCAGCCGATACCTCATCGAATTGTTTACTCCTCCTGGGATTTTCAGCAGGCGCTTTCAGCCCTGACATTTTTACTGGAAGAATGCGACTTTGACGAGAAGTATTCGCGCGTTCAACTGCGCAAGTTCCGATGTTTTGAAACTGCGGCTATTGTCTCTTTTTCCCGCCCCTTCAAAGTAGGGCGTGGGCGAAAGGCACTCGACCCTGCTGCAATCGGCTTTGAGTTTTCTGAAGATGAAGAGAGGCTGAAGGAAAAAATACTTTTCCTCAGAGACAAGATCGTTAGCCACTCCGATGAAGAAGAAATGGAGTACAGAACCCATTCCTTTAGGATATTCGACGACTCTGATCTTAGGATGCCAGCGGCTATCTTTCGGGAGTCTCTTTATCTCGACGAAGACGAGTACAGTGCATTGGAGTCAATTTTGCGTCGGCTCCTGCATGCGATTGCAAAGTACAAGTTTGATTTTTCTCAATCCAATCCGGAGTTGTTTGAGCAGCTAAAGCTACCGACGGAGCCAAAGTGACGACACTTAACAAGGTGGTCAACGGGACGCCAACTACGCTGCGCTCCGTTGGCGCCCATTACCACTGGCGTTAGGGAGCATAAATCTCCACCATGGCGGGTGACTTGAGTGACGAAATCCCTCTAGCGAGAACAGTACTCGCGGAGAAGAGGTTGTATAAGTTTCGCAGTCTCGCGTCCGCCGAGCAGAAGGATTGGGTCAAAGACATTGTTCTGGGAAATCGAATTCGCTTCTCCCGGCCAAGTGAGTTGAACGATCCCATCGAGGGAAAGCCGATTTTCTGCCTTGGAGACTGCGAGTCGAAGAACTACCGTGACCAATTTGAAGAATGGGTGTGGAATACCCAACACCATGTCAAGGACAGGCCGCCAAAGCAAGTGTTCATGGCGTGGCTCCGCAAACTATCCAAGAAAGATCACGAAGGCTATATCGAGGAAATAGTCAAGGAAAACCAAGCAGCAATCGAAGCGAGATGGCGCATCCTCAGCTTCTCCGCCAATCCAGTCCATGATCTGCTGTGGTCTCACTACGCCGATAGCCATCGAGGAGTGGCGCTTGTCTTTGACGCATCAGGTGGAGAATTCGGAATAGCGTTTAAAGTCGAGTACGTGGCTGAGAGGACACCG
>DQBD01000118.1:14683-15669 GCA_003526065.1 Gammaproteobacteria bacterium
GGCTGAGAGGACACCGTTGGAAATATCAACCCAAGACGGGGTCTCAATTCTTCGTGCCGCCGCCTTAACGAAGCGCGCCGCCTGGGCCTACGAAGATGAATATCGCTGTCTCGCTTCCGAGCACGGCGATCAGACTCTCAACCTTCATGAGCAGTTTCTCACTTTCGATCCCTGCAGACTTCTCGGCGTCATTCTTGGCGCCAACTGCGCCCAGTCCGACAAGGAGGCGATTATTGGCTGGTCCAAGAAACGACCGGTTCCACTAACCATCTTTCAGGCCGCTATCTCTATAAACGGTAGCGTAATGGTCGCCCCATATGCTCCCTAACCCTGCGTTCGAGGCGACCTGCCTGAAAAGCAGCTCAGGGGGCCCAACTCCACGTTAAGCGATTATGATCGATCATTCCAAGTTTCAAGCTTTAATTAAGAATCTCTATGCGACAGCAAAAGAAATGGAAAGCATGTTTCCAGGACGCCATTTCACTCCTGATGGTCATATGGTAGGCAGCATAGGCGAGTGTTTGGTGGCTGATGCATATGGCCTTGAACTAATGGCAGCATCAAACAAGGGTTATGATGCATTCACAAAAGCCGGCAAAAGAGTCGAGATTAAAGCAACGCAATCTAATGCGGCAGCTTTTCGCAGCGAACCAGAGCACACAATCGTTATAAAAATCCTTCCTGATGGTTCATTCGACGAGATCTATAATGGACCAGGGAGCTTTATCTGGTCACAGTTTAGCGGTAAAGCGATGCCCTCAAACGGGCAGTACCAAATATCGCTTAAAAGGCTCAAAATCCTTAACAGCCGGGTCAAGGACGACCAGCGTGTGCCAAAAATCACGTAACAAGTCGTTCAAGAAGAAGCCGCTACGATGCGCCAGTGGGTGCGTATACGCCGCGCGTATTGTTGCACAACCACTGGCTCCACTGCGCGTCTCCCCTCAACTCCAGCGTTAACCGGAAAGGTAATCACGGTGCGAACC
>DQBD01000126.1:0-450 GCA_003526065.1 Gammaproteobacteria bacterium
GGCGCGCTGCGCGCCATCCGCTGCACGGCGGCCGCCGGCTGCCCCAGTGGCGCTGCCGGCGCGGCCGCCACGTCAGCCGGCGGAACGGTCAACGCCAGCTCATGGCTGGGCGTCTCCAGCAGGCGCTTGTTCAGGTCCTGGACACGCGTGCGTTCGAGTTCGTAATGCGGTGTCTCCAGTGCCGGATTCGGCAGGATGATCGGATTCACCCCCAGCCGCTCGCCCAGCTCTGCCACCGCATCACGCTTTTCGTTCAGCAGGTAGGTGGCCACCGCCACCGGCACCTGCACCGCCAAACGCCCGGTGCGTTCCTTGAGCGCCTCCTCCTCGAGCAGGCGCAGCACGTGCAGTGCCGTCGACTCGACGCTGCGGATGGTTCCCTGGCCCTCGCAGCGCGGGCAGGTGATATGACTGGTTTCCTTCAGCGACGGGCGCAGGCGCTGACGCGAC
>DQBD01000126.1:765-2971 GCA_003526065.1 Gammaproteobacteria bacterium
TCGATGAAGTCGATGACGATCAGGCCGCCCAGGTCACGCAAACGCAACTGGCGGGCGATCTCGTCACACGCCTCGAGGTTGGTGTTGGTCGCCGTCTCCTCGATGTCGCTGCCCTGGGTGGCGCGCGCCGAGTTGATGTCGATGGCGGTCAACGCCTCGGTGTGGTCGATCACCAGCGCGCCACCCGAGCGCAGCGGCACTTCGCGCCGATGCGCGGTTTCGATCTGATGCTCGATCTGGTAGCGCGTGAACAGCGGCACCTTGTCCTGGTACAGCTTCAACCGCGACGCGCTCTGCGGCATCAGCTGTTGCATCAGCGCCTGCGCTTCCTCGAAGGTCGCCTCGTCGTCGATCAACAACTCGCCGATGTCGTCGCGGAAATAGTCGCGGATCACCCGCGCCACGACGTTGTTCTCCTGATAGATCAGGAAGGGCACCGGTTTGCCGGTGCTGGCCGCATCGATGGCGTTCCACAACTCGACCAGGTGATCGAGGTCCCACTGCAACTCGGCCAGGTTGCGCTCGGCGGCGACGGTACGTGCGATCACGCCCATGCCCTTGGGCACCTGAAGCTGCCCCAGCAGGTCCTTCAACTCGACCCGGTCATCGCCCTCGATCTTGCGCGAAACGCCGCCCGCATCGGGGCTGTAGGGCATCAGGACCAGGTAACGGCCCGCCAGGCTGATGTGGGTGGTCAACGCAGCACCCTTCGTACCGCGTTCCTCCTTCTCGACCTGGACGGTGACTTCCTGGCCTTCACGGAAACTGCGGATACCTCCCTTGCCACCGTCGTCCGCCTGCGCCTGCAGATAGGCGGCGGAGACTTCCTTCAGGGGCAGGAAGCCGTGACGCACACCGCCGTAGTCGACAAATGCCGCCTCAAGGCTGGGTTCGACGCGGCGCACAATGCCGCGATAGATGTTGCCTTTCTTCTGATTGCGGGTCAGCGACTCGATATCAAGGTCAAACAGGTACTGGCCATCGACGATGGCCACCCGCAGCTCTTCCGACTGCCGGGCGTTGAACAGGATGCGTTTCATCAAGAGAGTCTCGTGGCAGACGTCGGGCGGCCAGCGGCAGACCGAACGGCCGTGTTTCTCGTGGCGGAAACACAGGGGCCAGGCGGCCTCGCGGCGGCGCGACGTGGAGATCACAGACAGGGCCTCCTGTGCCGACCACCGGTTGGGATCGTCGCAGGAGGAATAAAATGACACGAACGAAATCGGTTGCAGCGGCGCCACTGACCGCGCTCAGGGCGCGCGCGGGCACGCCAAAAGCCCGCCAGCCCGGACCGGGGCCCACGTACAGGAAGACTGCCAGAGTTGTTCCAATCATGAAGATGGCCACTGCGCCGACAACATTACCATGCGATGACTCCGGTTAATACGAACAACACCCCCTCCGCCGGCACGGTGTCACACGTCAGCGTATCGGCCGACCAGGCCGGTCAGCGGGTCGACAATTTCCTGCTCGCGCGGTTCCGTGGACTGCCGCGCAGCCGCGTCTATCGGCTGCTCAGGCGCGGCGAAGTGCGCGTCAACGGCGGGCGCATCGGGCCGGAGCACCGGCTGCAGGCCGGCGACCGTGTGCGCCTGCCGCCGGTCGACCTGCCGCCACCCCGCCCCCCGCAGCAGGCGCCGACCCGGCAACTCGACGAACTGGGCGCCTGCATCCTGTACGAGGACGAACGCCTGCTGGTGCTGGACAAACCGGCTGGCCTGGCCTGCCACGGCGGCAGCGGCATACGCTACGGCGCCATCGAGGCCCTGCGCCAGCTGCGGCCCAACCAGCCGTTTCTTGAACTGGTGCACCGGCTGGACCGTGACACCTCGGGCTGCCTGCTGATCGCCAAGCGACGCAGCACGCTGCGGGCGCTGCACGAGCAGCTGCGCACCGGCGCGGTAAAAAAGCGTTACCTGGCACTGCTGACCGGCCAGTTCGCGGGTCGGCGGCAACGGGTGGACGCACCGCTTGCGCGCTACGAGCGTGGCGGGGAGCGGCTGGTGCGTGTGGATGCCGCCGGCAAGCCGGCGGCGACCGTGTTCCATGCACGCGAGCGCTACCCGCAGGCAACGCTGGTCGAAGCCGAGCTGCTGTCCGGACGAACCCACCAGATCCGCGTGCACGCCGCCCACCTGGGCTGTCCACTGGCCGGTGACGCCAAGTACGGCGACCCCCAAGCCGAGGCACGCCTCGGCGACATCGG
>DQBD01000083.1 GCA_003526065.1 Gammaproteobacteria bacterium
ACCGTGAGGCGGCGCTGCGCGCCCGCAGCGACGAGGTGCAGGCACTGGCCGTGCGCCTCGAGCGCGCCACCACGGAGCTGGCCGAGGAGCGCCGGCGCAGCGAGGAGAAGCTGGCCCTGCTGCACGAGGCGCGCGGGCAGCTGACCGAGCAGTTCAAGAACCTGGCGCAGGAGATCCTGGAGGACAAGAGCAAGCGCTTCACGGACCAGAACCGCACCAGCCTGGAGGCGCTGTTGAATCCGCTGCGCGAGCAGATCGGCGGCTTCCAGAAGCGCGTGGAGGACGTTTACGACAAGGAATCGCGTGACCGGGTGTCGCTCCTGAAGGAAATCCACACCCTGCGCGACCTCAACCAGCGTGTCGCCGAGGATGCCGTGAACCTGACCCGGGCGCTCAAGGGCAGCACGCGCACGCAGGGTGCCTGGGGCGAACTGGTGCTCGAACGGGTCCTGGAGCAGTCCGGCCTGGCCAAGGACCGCGAATACGAGCTGCAGGTCAGCATCACCGGTGAGGACGGCCGCCAGCGGCCGGACGCCATCGTGCACCTGCCCGACGGCAAGGACGTGGTGATCGATGCCAAGGTGTCGCTGGTCGCCTACGAGCGCTACGTCAGTGCCGAGGACGACGTCGCCCGTGCCCAGGCCCTGCGCGAGCACGTGACCTCGCTGCGCACGCACATCCGCACCCTCGGCGACAAGGCCTACCACCAGCTGCCGGGTGTGCGCTCGCTGGATTTCGTGCTGTTGTTCGTGCCGGTCGAGCCGGCCTACATGGAGGCGCTGCGCGCCGAACCGGCGTTGTTCGCCGAGGCGCTGGAGCGCAACATCGGGCTGGTCAATCCGACCACGTTGCTGACCACACTGCGCATGGTGCAGAACGTGTGGCGTTTCGAGCACCAGAGCCGCAACGCGCAGGAAATCGCCCGCCGTGCCGGCGACCTGTACGACAAGTTCGTCGGTTTCGTGCAGGACGTCCAGACCGTCGGCACCCGGCTGGAGAGCACGCAAAAGGCGTTCGATGCCGCTCACAACAAGCTGGTCAGCGGGCGCGGCAACCTGGTCAAGCGGGCCGAGGATCTGAAGGCGCTCGGCGTCGAGGCATCCAAGGCCCTGCCGGCGGAGCTGGTCGAGCAGGCGCGGGCCGAGTTGCCGGCGCCCGGCGGCGACGGTTTCTGACGGCCTGCGAACCGCATAGAACTAACGTGTCCGATCGTCTCGTGGCCCGCCTCGGTGGGCGGGTGTACTACGGCTGGGTGGTGCTGGCGGTGGCGTCGCTGGGCGGCTTCATTTCCGCCGGCAGCAGCCAGATGTACATGGGCTCGGTGCTGCTGGCCATCACGCAGGACACCGGCTGGAGCCACACGGCCATTTCCACGGCCCTGCTGGCCGGCACCGTCACCGGGGGGTTGATCTCGCCGCTGGCCGGCGCCTGGGTGGACCGCCGGGGTCCGCGCCTGCTGATGGGGCTGGCGGCCATGGTGATGGCGTCGGGCTTCGTGCTCATGGGCTGGAGCCCGAGCCTGGCGGTGTTCTTCCTGGGCTACATCCTGGCGCGCGGGGCGGCGCAGGGCGCGCTTGGCGGGGCAGCGCAGCGGGCCATCGCCGTGCACTGGTTCCAGCACTACCGTGGCCGGGCGCTGGGCATTGCCTCCATGTCGGTGCCGCTGGGCGGCGCGGCGATGGCCTTCGCCGGTGCCTGGTTGCAGCGCCACGGCTGGGACTGGCGCGAGGTGTTCGTGGCCATGGGCGCGCTCAGCGTGCTGGTGGTGGTGCCACCGGCCTGGCTGCTGCTGCGCCGCAGTCCGGAGGCGCTCGACCTGCAGCCGGACGGTGGGCCGGTGACGCGGCACGAGGCAAAACCCGGCCGGCGCCCGCGCCCGAGCGGCGACGATTACCCGTGGACCCTGCAGCAGGCGCTGCGCACCTGGGCGCTGCGCCTGCTGATGGCAGCGGCGGTGGTGGCGATCGCCGCCAACGGCACGGTGGTGTTCTACCACGTGACCTATCTGGTCAGTCGGGGCGTGTCGCAGGTGCAGGCGGTGACCGCGGTCAGCATCCTGGCCCTGACCGGCGCGCTGGCCAACGTGGTGTGGGGCTATCTGTCGGAGTTTTTCTCCGAGCGGCGGCTGGCCATCGTCTCGCAGTTGCTGGCTGCCGGGGGCATCCTGCTGATGCTGACGGTGGACACCACCACCGGCGCGCTGGTGCTGTCCGCCGTGCTGGGTCTGCTGGTGCGCGGCGAGGGTTCGCTGACCGGGCTGATCCTGTCCAGGTATTTCGGCCGTTTCGCCTTTGGCCGCATCGCCGGGGTGATGGCCAGTTTCCAGCTGATGGCGCTGGGGCTGGGGCCGGTGATCGCCTCGGCCGTGTACGATGTCTATCACTCCTACGCCGCCATATACGGCCTGATTGCGGCCGGCTACGTCGGCTCGGCGAGCTTTTACCTGCTGGCGCGTCGCCCGACCCCACCGGCTGCCTGAGGCGGCCGGTCGGGTGCGCCGTTCAGCGCACCACACCGCACTATCCATGGAGGCAAGCATGAGTTTCTCGGAACTGGTTCAGGCCCGGCGCAGCGTGCGCGACTACGATCTGTCGCAGCCGGTGACCGACGCCGACCTGAAGGCCATCTTCGACGAGGTGATCCTGAGCCCGAGTGCCTTCAACCTGCAGCAGTGGGCGTTCGTGGTGGTGCGCGAGGCGGAGCAGAAAAAACGCCTGCGTGCGGCCGCCATGGACCAGGCACAGGTTGAGAACTGCGGGGCGGCCATCGTGGTCTGCGCCCGGCTGGACGCCCACGTCGACGCGCCAACCGTGTTTGCCCAGGCGCCGGAGCCGATGCGCGAGCGCATGATCGGCATGACCGCGCAGATGTACGGCGGCAATGCGCAGTTCGCCCGTGACGAGGCCATTCGCGGCGCGTCCCTGGCGTCGATGACGCTGATGTACGCGGCCAAGGCGCGCGGCCTCGATACCGGCGCCATGATCGGCTTCAATCCGCAGGCGGTGGCCGAGGTGATTGGCCTGACCGACAACTACCTGCCGGCCATGCTCATCGTCATGGGGCACGGCAAGGCGCCGGCGGCGCCGCGCGGCTACCGCAAGCCGGTGAGCGAGGTGGTCAGGCTCGAACGCCTGGACGGCGCGGGGCTGGCCTGATCCTCCGTGGCGTCCGGGCGGCTCAGTCGTCCGTGGCCACGGCCCGTCGCAGGCGGTCGTTGACGGCGCGCCAGGCATCGTCGTGCGGCGGGGCCTCGATCAGCAACCGATCGTAGCCGCCACGGTCCAGTTCCCGCAGCGCCGCGTACAGTCCCCGTCCGTAGGCCGGCGGGTCGTCGGCCAGGGCGAGGCCGTGCTCCAGCGCCCGGCCGAGGGCCAGC
>DQBD01000059.1 GCA_003526065.1 Gammaproteobacteria bacterium
CCGCCGACGACAACCAGACCGCAGTGACCGTGCACGTGCTGCAGGGCGAGCGTGAGATGGCCGCCGGCAACAAGTCGCTGGGCAAGTTCGACCTGACCGACATCCCGCCGGCGCCGCGCGGCATGCCGCAGGTCGAAGTCACGTTCGACATCGACGCCAACGGCATCCTGCACGTGTCGGCCAAGGACAAGGCCACCGGCAAGGAGCAGAAAATCGTCATCAAGGCCTCGAGCGGCCTGTCCGACGACGAAGTGCAACGCATGGTCCGTGACGCCGAGGCACACGCCGAGGAGGATCACAAGGCGGCGCAGCTGGCGCACGCGCGCAACCAGGCCGACAACCTCGTGCACCAGGTGCGCAAGACGCTGGCCGACCTGGGCGACAAGGTGGACGGCGACGAGAAGACCCGCATCGAGGACGCCATCGGCGCCGTCGAGGAAGCGGTCAAGGGTGACGACCAGGCCGCCATCGAGTCGGCCACCGAAGCGCTGACCGCCGCCTCGCACAGCCTGGCGGAGAAGGCCTACGCCGGCGCCGCCGAGCAACCGGCACCGGATACCGGCGACGCCGGCAGCGCATCCGGCGGCGACGACGTGGTCGACGCCGAATTCAAGGAAGTGCGCGACGACAAGTAAGCGCGGCCACGCCCGCCACACCCCGGACCGGCTCGCCCGGCCCGGGGTTTTGTTCATTCTGACCGACAGCAAGAACCCTCACCATGGCGTCACAGGACCTCTACGAAGTGCTCGGCGTGCCGCAAACGGCGGACGAGAGCGAAATCAAAAAGGCCTATCGGCGCCTTGCCATGAAGTACCACCCGGACCGCAACCAGGGTGATACCGAGGCCGAGGAACGCTTCAAGCAGGTACAGGCGGCCTACGAGGTGCTGTCCAGCCCCGAGAAACGGGCCGCCTACGACCGCTTCGGCCACGCCGGCATCGACCCACAGGGCGCCGGCATGGGGGCGGGCGGTTTCGGCGATATCTTCGGCGACGTGTTCGCGGACATTTTCGGTGGCGGACGCGCCGGCCGCGGCGGCGGCGGGCGCGGCGCCGACCTGCGCTACGAACTCGACATCAGCCTCGAGGAAGCTTTTCGCGGCACCACCGCCACGCTCGACATCCCGGTCCTCGCCACCTGCGAGACCTGCGACGGCAACGGCGCCAAGCCCGGCACCTCGCCCAGCCCATGCGGCACCTGCGGCGGCCACGGCCAGGTGCGCATCCAGCAGGGCTTTTTCTCGCTGCAGCAGACCTGCCCCACCTGCCGCGGCACCGGCCAGGTGATCCGCGACCCGTGCGTGGACTGTCACGGTGCGGGGCGGGTGCAGAAGCCCAAGAAGCTGGAGGTGAAGATCCCCCCCGGCGTCGACACCGGCGACCGTATCCGGTTGGCCGGCGAGGGCGAGGCCGGCCGTCGTGGTGGCCGACCGGGCGATCTGTACGTCGACATCCACCTGCGACCGCACGCGCTGTTCGAGCGCGACGGCAGCGACCTGTACACCGAGGTGCCCATCAGCGTGGTCACGGCCGCACTGGGCGGCGAGCTCGACGTCCCGAGCCTGGAAGGCCGACTGAACGTCACCGTGCCCGCCGGCACGCAGACCGGGCGGGTGTTCCGCCTGCGCGGCAAGGGCATGCCGTCGGTACGCGGCGGTGGCGTGGGCGACCTGATGGTGCGTGTGTCGGTCGAAACGCCGGTCAACCTGGATGAGCGGCAGGAGCGCCTGCTGCGCGAACTGGGCGAGACTATGGGCGAGAGTCACCGTCCCCGCGAACATTCGTGGCTGGACCGCGTGAAGCGCTTTTTCGAGTAACCGACATGCCGCACGAGACCCGCATCGCCATCGCCGGCGCCGCCGGCCGCATGGGCCGCACGCTGATCGCCGCCTGCTCCGAACAGCCCGGCCTGCAATTGACCGCCGCCGTGGAGCATGCGGGCAACCCCGCGCTGGGCAACGACAGCGGCCTGCTGGCCGGACTGGCGCCCAACGGCGTGCCGGTGAGCGCCGACGATGCGCTGCCCGACAGCGCCTTCGACGTGCTGATCGACTTCACCCGCCCGGCCGCCACGCTGGCCCATGCACGCGCCTGCGCCGCCGCCGGGCGGGCGCTGGTGATCGGCACCACCGGTCTCGACGCGGCGCAAAAGGACGAACTGGCCGCCCTGGCACAGCAGATACCGGTGGTATTCGCGCCCAACATGAGCGTCGGGGTCAATTTGTGCCTGGCGCTGCTGCGCCAGGCCGCGGCGGTGCTGGGCGACGACTTCGATGTCGAGATCCTCGAGGCCCACCACCGGCACAAGGTGGATGCGCCGTCCGGCACGGCACTTCGCATGGGTGAAGTGGTGGCGGACGCGCTGGGCCGCAACCTGGCCGACTGCGCCGTCTACGGCCGCGAGGGCCAGACCGGCGCGCGCGCCCGGGAAACCAT
Source organism: Gammaproteobacteria bacterium (assembly GCA_003526065.1). The sequence continues at coordinate 2,436 of DQBD01000059.1, forward strand.
CGGTTTTGCCACCGTGCGCGGTGGCGACGTGGTGGGTGACCACACCGTGCTGTTCGCCGGCGACGGCGAGCGGGTGGAAATCACCCACAAGGCCAGCAGCCGCCTCACGTTTGCCCGCGGCGCACTGCGCGCCGCCGCCTGGCTGGCCGACCGGCCTGCCGGCCTGTACGACATGCAGGACGTGCTCGACCTGCGCTGAGCGGCGGCAATCGCCCGGGTCGACCAGGCGACGACGCATCCGGGGCGCGCGTTCTCAGCAGGGCACCCGGTACCAGTGCCCGTTGACGTACACCCAGTGATAGCACGACCCTTCGATGGTGATCACCACCGCCTGACCCAGGTTGCGTATGGCCTTGATCCCGTCACCGGGCGGCCCTTCGCGGGGCTCCAGCGGCTTCCCATCGGCCGTGCGCGGCTGCAGGTTGCCGTCTTTGTCCGGCACGAGCACAAACGGCAGGCCGGCGAACGGGTTGGTCTGCGGTGACGGTTCAGCCGGTGGTGTTTCCCGTCCACAGCCGGACAGGGCCACGCCCGCCAGGCTCACCACCGCAAACCGTCGGATCAGATCGCACCTTTTCATCCTCTCCCTCCATGGCTGACGTCAATCCAGCATGAGGCTGACGCTCGCATACAGATGGCGCTGCGGGTGCAGCTGCGGATTCTGAGGGTCCGTGTCCTGAAACTGCACCTCGGTGTCGAACAGGTTGCGCACACCGACGCTTACCAGCCCCGATCGCCGCGGCAGGCGGTAGCCGACGCGGACATCGCTCAGCCAGAAGGTATCCGTGGCTTGGCGCTGCTGGTTGCTGGTGGTGACGACGAAATCGCCGCTTTGGTGGTACCCGGTGACAGCCACGTCGGCCAGCCACCCCGACGGGTCGCTGTAGCGAACTCCCAGCGGCAGGCTGTGGGTCCGCAAATCGAAGATGCCCCAGTTGCCGGTCTCGACGATCAACGGGAAGTCGTCGCTGTACGTTTCCTTCTGGTAGCGGTACTCGCCACGCACGGCCCAGCGTGGCGCCGGCGTCCAGTACGCGTACACGCGATGCAGCTGCTGGCGCGCATCACCGCTTTGTGCACCCGACAGCAGGTCCAGGTAAGGCCGCTCGAGTTGACGCCAGCTGGCCTCGAGCCCCACGTCCAGCCCGTCGCGCAGGCGGCGATCAATGCCCAGCGCGTAACGGTCGCTGCGCGTGCCGACAGGATCGTCGAAGAACTGCACGAACCCCGAGACCTGCGCCGGCTCGATGGTGCCCTTGCCGATCAGTTCACGGTGCACCGCCCGCAGCGCCGCTGCGCGCAACGTGGTGTGTCGGTCAAGCGCCCACACCAGGCCAAGCTTGGGGCTGACGCGGGTCTTATCGATGGCGTCCGCCTCCACTGAATCGACCGCCACGCCCAGTGTCCACTGCATCCCGTCGGCGCCATCGACATAACCGTAGGCATAGCCGTTGTGCTGGCGCACGCGCTGATCGAGCATGAAGCCGTTGACATCAATGTCGCCGTTGGCGCGATAGTAACCGCCTCCCATCAACAGCCGCCCGGGATCACCGGAGATCACCTGCTGCGCCTCGGCCAGCAGCGGCCGCAGCTCCGCCCGCACCTCGAAGGGCAGCACGATGGGGACCGGCGGGCCGAACGGCAGCATGAGCTCGAGTTCGAAATCCTGGCCTTCCTGCAGGCGCTCGCGCTGAACCGACACCAGGGTGCTGTGGCCGGGCTGCCAGTCGTGGCGCAGGCCGAGCCGGTAGGTGTCGCGGTCGCGGAAGTGGCGCAGCGTCTGCGAGTCGACGTCGTCGAACGGGTAGAGGCCGATGTCGCCGCGCTCGTCGCGTCGACGCCGCGCCTCGGCCTGGACGCTGGTGTCCGGCGTCAGCCTCCAGTGGACGAACAGGTCATACAGCTCGATGTCTTGGTCGGCGTTGTCACGAAAACCGTCGGTGCTGTAGCGAAACTGCGCGGCGGAGATCGACAGGGGGCCCGACAGCACGGTGGCGATCAGGTCGTCGCTGAACAGGCCGTCGCCGCCGCCAACAAGCTGGCCGGTGAGGGCGTCGCCCTGGTCGCCGGTCACTTCTGCTCGGGCTCCTCGATCCCGGCCTCGCAGGTCTACGAGGAAGAGAACATCGTCCAGATCTCGCCGGCTTCGACCAACCCGAAGCTGACCGACGAGGGCGGCCCGAACGTGTTCCGCGTCTGCGGTCGTGACGACCAGCAGGGCCTGGTCGCCGGCGACCTGCTGTCGACCCGCTTCGGCGGTGGCAAGATCGCCATCCTGCATGACAAGACCGCCTACGGTAAGGGTCTGGCCGACGAGACCAAGGCCGCCCTTAACGCCAAGGGCGTGCAGGAAGCCATGTACGAAGCCTACACCGCCGGTGAAAAGGACTACTCGGCCCTGATCTCCAAGATGAAGGCGGCGGGCGTCGACACCTTCTATGTTGGCGGGTACCACACCGAGGCCGCGCTGATGATTCGCCAGGCCCACGAGCAGGGCTACAAGCCGCAGCTGGTGTCCGGCGACGCCCTGGTCACCGACGAGTTCTGGAAGATCTCCGGTCCGGCCGGTGAAGGCACGCTGATGA
>DQBD01000280.1:0-4661 GCA_003526065.1 Gammaproteobacteria bacterium
GGCGCTGCGCCGGGCCCGCGGCAGGCCGGCGTAGATGGCCGGCATTTCCACGTTGGCCTGGGCGCTGGCGCCCGGCAGCAGGTTGTAGCGCTGGAACACGAAGCCGAAGGTCTGCCGGCGCAGCGCCGCCAGGCCGTCGGCATCCAGGCTGGCGACGTCCCGCCCGTGCACCCGGTAGCTGCCGCCGTCGGGCCGGTCCAGGCAGCCGATGATGTGCATCAGCGTGCTCTTGCCGGAGCCGGACGGCCCCATGATGGCCACGAACTCGCCGGCCTCGATGGTCAGCGACACGCCGTCGAGCGCCACCACGCGCCCGCTGCCGGCGCCGTAGTGGCGGGCGATGTCGGTCAGTTCCAGCAGCGGCATCAGAAGAAGCTGCGTCGCGGCCGGGCCGGCGCCGCACCGGCCTGCGGCACGGCCACCTGCTCGCCCTCGGCGAGGCCGTCGCGTACCTGCGCCCACTCGCGCGACAGGAGGCCGATCTGCACCACGCGCGCGGCCAGCCGGTCGCCGTCGCGCACCTGAACCTCGTAGGCCTGGGTGCCGTCCTGGTCCTGCTGCGGCTGGCGTGCGCCGAGCGCCGCGGTGGGGATGGACAGCGCCTGGTCGGCCGCGCCGAGGATGAAGAACACCTGCGTGCTCATGCCGTTCATCAGCTGGCGGTCGCGGTTGTCGACGTCCACCAGCACGTTGTAGAGCACCACCTCGTTGATGACTTCCGGCGACGGCAGCACCTGGCGCACGGTGCCCTGCCAGCGCCGGTCGAGCGCGCCCAGGGTGGTGAACTCGGCGCCGGTGCCGACGCCGATGCGCATGACGTCGGCTTCCGCCACCTGGGCGCGCACGGTCATGGTGTCCAGGTCGGCGATCTGCACGATCACCGGCGCCAGCTGGTTGGCGTTCAGGGTCTGGCCCTCGCGCGAGGTCTGGGTGACCACGGTGCCGGTCATCGGTGCGTAGATCTTGGTGTAGCCGAGGTTGGTTCGGTCGCCCTCGAGGGTGGAGCGGGCTTCTTCGATCTGCGCGGCGATGGCGTCGACCGCCGCCTCCGCCACGCGCAGGTCGGCGTGGCTTTGCTCGAACTGTTCCTGACTCACCGCGCGCTCGGCCAGCAGCTCGCGGTTGCGCCGGTAAACCAGGCGCAGGTTGTCGCGCTGGGCCCGCTGCTGCGCCAGCTGGGCGGTCAGCGCGGCGATGCGCGCCTGGTCGCTGGCCACCCGGGCGGCGTACAGGCGCGGGTCGATTTCGGCGATCAGCTGGCCTTTCTCGACTACGTCGCCGATGGCCACGTGCAGCCGGCTGAGCTGGCCGGACACCTGGGCACCGACGTCGACGTAGGACTTCGGTTCGAGCTTGCCCTGGGCGGTGACGGTTTCGGTGAGATCGCGGCGTTGCACGGCCACCGTGCGGTAGCCGTCCGGCAGCGCCGGCGGCGGTTCGCGCTGCCACAGTAGCGCGCCGCCGACGATGGCCAGCAGCGCCGCTGCGGCCAGGGCCAGTCGGGGCTTAGTCATGGTGTTTCCGCCGGTCGCCTGCGGCGGCGTTACCATATCCGGTTCCCCCGCTGCGCTTGTTGCCTGTCATGACGTCTGCCCGCAAAGCCGTTGCCCTCATTTCCGGTGGTCTCGATTCCATGCTTGCCGCGAAGGTGATGCTCGAGCAGGGCATCCATGTCGAGGGCATCAACTTTTTCACCGGTTTCTGCGTCGAGGGGCACACGCACGCCATCCGGCGCCAGGACCGCGCCAAGCCCAAGCGCAACAACGCCCTGTGGGTGGCCGAGCAGCTGGGTATCCGCCTGCACATCGTGGATGTCATCGAGCCGTACAAGGAGGTGGTCATCAACCCCAAGCACGGCTATGGGCAGAACCTTAACCCGTGCCTGGACTGCAAGGGGTTCATGGTCGGTCAGGCGCGCACCTGGATGGAGGAGAACGGGTTCGATTTCATCATCACCGGCGAGGTCATCGGCCAGCGGCCCATGTCCCAGCGCAAGCAGACCATGCCCATCGTGGCCCGCGAATCGGGGGCCTTCGATCGCCTGCTGCGGCCGCTGTGCGCCAAGCTGTTGCCCGAGACACTGCCCGAGCGCGAGGGCTGGGTGGACCGCGAGCGGCTGTACGACTTCAACGGCCGCAGCCGCAAGCCGCAGCAGGCACTGGCGGCGCAGTTCGGTTTCAGCGACTGGGCGCAGCCGGCCGGCGGTTGCTGTTTCCTGACCGACCCCAACTACAGCCACAAGCTGGCCGACCTGTGGCAGTCGCGCGGCAGCAAGCAGTACGAGCTGGACGACATCATGCTGCTGAAGGTGGGGCGTCACCTGCGCCCGCGTCCGCACTTCAAGCTGATCGTCGCCCGCGAGGACGGCGAGAACAACTTCCTGACCGGCTACCGGCGCGAGTTCGCGCACCTGGAACCGGTCAGTCACGGCGGGCCGCTGGTGCTGGTGGACGGCACCCTGGGTGATGACGACGTCGAACTGGCGGCGCGCATTCTGGCCCGCTACAGCCAGGGCCGCGAGGCGCCGGCCGTGACGGTGCGCTTCACGCCGCTCGGTGGCGAGGCACGGGAACTCACGGTGCCGCCGCTGCCGGTGGAGCAGCTGCCGGCGGACTGGCACCTGTAGCCGGCGCCAGGCCGGCCAGCCGGTACAGGCGGTCAACGGCCGCCTGCGCGCGTGTTGGGTCGTCCCGGCGCTGCACGGTGACGGCATATATCGAACCGCGGCTGCGCACCACCTCCAGCAGGCCGAGGTAACTCACCGCACCGGCCTTGACCTCCACTTCCAGTGCCGGCGTGCGCGGCGGCTGCACGCGGTAGCGCTGCGGCCCCTCGCGCCAGTCGTGCGGGTTGACCACCTGGTAGCCGTCGCCGGGCATCGGGAACAGGAAGCGTTGCGACAGGGTGAGGCTGCTGATCTGTCCTTCCAGCGCGCTCAGCCGGTAGCGTCCGGGCGTCAGTCCCGGAATCACCACGAAGCGCATGCACTGGTAGTCGCTGGTGTGCGTGCCAAGGCCCGTGCCGATGCCGGTCAGCGTGGCGCGGCCGTACTCGATGTCGAACTCGGCCGGCACGTAGGCGCGCAGTGCGGCGTCGACGATCACCACGCCGGTGTCCGCGGTGGGTGCCAGCGGCTGCGGCAGCCAGCGTGCGCAGCGTTGCTCGAAGGTGTCGTCCGCGGCCGCGGTGCCGCCGAGCAGCGCGGCGAGCAGCCATCCGGTCAGCCGTTTCATTGCGTTACCCTCCTCGCTTCGCCCGATCCGGCCATTGTAGACAGCCGGATGCGGGCTATCGTTCGCAAATAAACAGTAGGAGGAGACAGGCATGATCCTGCCGCGTGATCTGTTGCGCCGGGCCGGCGCCGCCCTGGCCGACCAGCCGGCCTTCATCGACGGCGGGCGCCGTCGCAGCTGGGGCGACATGGACCGCCGCGCCGACCGTCTGGCGGCGGCCCTGCAGGGGCTCGGCGTTGGCAAGGGCGACGTGTGCGCCGTACTGGCGCACGACCGGGTGGAGGTGATCGAGCACTGGTTCGCGTGCCTGAAGCTGGGTGCCCTGCGCGTAGGCATCAACTGGCGTTACGCGCCGCGCGAGATGCTGCACCTGCTGCACGACTCGTCGGCCCGGGTGTTGCTGGTGGAGGCCTCCTGCGTGCCGTTGCTGGCGGGCGAGCTGGACGCCCTGCGCCGGGCCGGGCTGATCCTGATCGGCTTCGGTGCCGGTCACGACCTGCCGCTGGATTACGAGACGCTGCTGGCCGCCGCCGATCGGCCGGCCACCCTGCCCGCGCTGGGCGAGGATGACCTGGTCGCCATCAGCTACACCACCGGTACCACCGGGCTGCCGAAGGGGGCGCTGTGGACGCAGCGCGGCGTGCGTGACGCGCTGGTGTATTCGAGCCTGATGCTGGGCCTGCGCCAGTCGGACATCTACTTCGCGCCGTTTCCGATGGCCGGTGTGCCGTTGCTGTGTGGTTCGCTGGGGCTGGTCAACGGCATGACGGTGCTGCTGCCGGACGGCGATTTCGAGGCCGCACGGGCGCTGGAGCTGCTGGCCGAGCACCGCGCCACCACCGGCATCTTCGTGCCCACCATGCTGCAGCGGGTGCTCGAGCAGCACGCCGCCGGCCACCATGACCTGTCGGCGCTGCGCATGGTCAGCTACGGCTCCTCGCCGGCCACCCCGCAGCTGATCCGCACCGCCATGAGCCAGCTCGGCTGCGAGCTGATCCAGCTGTACGGGCTCACCGAGGCCACTGCCGGCTGGCTGAGCTTTTTGCAGCACGAAGACCACCTGCGGGCACTCGACGGCCGCCCGGAGCTGCTGACCTCCTGTGGCCGTCCGGCCCTGCACGTGGACCTGTCGATCCGCAGCGAGCAGGGCGAGGCCCTCGGCCCGGACGAGGTGGGCGAGATCTGGGTGCAGGGCACGGTCAATACCCCGGGCTACCTGAACCGTCCGGACGAGAATGCCGAGCTGTTCAGCGGTGACTGGCTGCGCACGCACGATCTGGGCCGCCTGGATGCGGACGGCTACCTGTACCTCACCGACCGCAAGAAGTTCCTGATCATCACCGGCGGCTACAACGTGTATCCGGTGACGGTGGAGGCAGTGCTGGCCGAGCACCCGGCGGTGCGCGAGGTGGCGGTGGTCGGCGCGCC